>DAHVXO010000109.1 GCA_027356675.1 Symbiobacteriaceae bacterium
AAGTTCACCAATTCGCCGGACAGGCCGGATGCCGCTCAGCCCGGTAGGACCTGCACCGCGCAACAGACGCATGAGCACTGTCTCGGCCTGATCATCCCGGTTGTGGCCGAGTGCCACTCGCGTCGCACCGATCCGGACGGCCAGTGCTGCGATCTCCGTCATCCGGGCCGCTCGTGCGTTCGCCTGGAGGGACCCATTGCGCCGCTTGAGACTCCCTTCACCCAGACTTATGATCGTGCTCGGCAAATCCAGACTTGCGGCGAACCCCTGGACGAACCGGGCATCCGCCGCTGACTCGTCCCCGCGCAAGCCATGATCGAGATGAAACACATGCAGCGTAATGTTCAGGCCAGCACTCAACTGCGCAAGCACGTGTAGAAGGGTCACGGAGTCAGGTCCACCGGATACGGCGACGATGACACGGTCACCCGATTCAACCATGCGATGGTCGAGCATGTACTTGCGCACGCTCTCCAACATACTGGTCCCTCCCGTGCAAATCCCCGGCAGCGCGTCGAATGGGGTTCGACGGCTACCGGGGATTCCCTGCGAGTTTCGGGGGCAAACCCGGTCACTTCATCAAAAAGTAAAACGAATAAGCAGATCCGACGAAACAGAGCAGACTCAGGCCCAGGAGAATCCAGCTGGAAGCCTGGGTGCCAGTCCGGTGGAGCCGGGACACCCCACCTCGGCTCAACCGAGTGCCTGCCAGAGGTGAGGGGCCGAAGCGGCCGCGCCTGGTGCGTGCGGCCAGGCTTCGAGCAACGGCGCCTGGTTGAAGGGAAGCTTCGGCGGGCACCGGCACGGGCAGGCTGTCGAGCACGGTCTGCGCCCACCGAGCTGGATCGTCCTCCGGACGGTGCACCTGCGCAGGGCGTTTCACCACGACCATGGTAATGTAGATCTCCTCTTCGGCAGAACCCACACAGCTCCCCCTCATTTCTCCTGTGGAGAGGCCTTACGCGTACCGGGGCGAGGCGCTCTCCGCACAACCGCCCACCCGGATGGAGGCACGGCCCGGCGCTGGGGTTCGGACGCAAAAGCCCTCCTGACCGGGTCCATACGCGACACGAGAACGGTCATATCATCCCCGGCATCTGGCCGTAGCTCGCGTGCCCTGGCCAACAGACTATCCGCCATCTCCTCGGGGTCCGTGGAGATTTCTCGGCTCAAATGGTCTACTAGCCAACGTTCCTTGTCCACTCCCTCCTTGCAGGCATCCCACACGCCATCCGTGATCATGATGATGAAATCGCCAGGGCGGACCACCCGGAATTCGGGTTCAACTTGCACCTGGTTGACGATCCCGACGGGGACCGACGCAGCCTTCACCACGGTGACATCAGATCCGCGTTTGAGATAACTGGGAGCAGCACCGATCTTGACGAATTCGGCCCTCCCCGTGCACAGGTCCATCAGTGCGATATCCACCGTCGCGAATGTCTCTTCCGGTGAGCGCAGCAGGAAGACCGAGTTCACCGTCTCAACGGCCACTTCGGTGGTAAATCCGGCATTCAGCAGGGATTGGATCAAGTTGACGCACTGCCGACTCTCGATCGCGGCTCCGCGGCCTACTCCCATGCCGTCGCTCAGCACCATGAGATACCGTTCGACTCCGAGCGGGGCACCGATATATGCGTCCCCGGAGATGTGACTCCCGCGCTGAGGCAGCCGGACTGCGCCCGAGGCCACTCGCAGGACAGGGGTGCCCTCGATTCGGCATTTGCCGCTGCCAGATTCCAAATCGCCCACCCAGCGGTCAAGGATGCGAGCCACATTCCGCACATAGTCACCTGTGAGGGCCCTGCCGTCCTCGAGACGGCGTTCCCACCTGCGTTGGGAACTCTGCGCCTCCTGGAAGGAGTTCAATGCCGCAATCACCTGATCCGGATAGATGCAGGCCGTCTCCAAAGCCTCTGGCACAGGGTCTGTGGGCAGAGGACCCTCTTCGCCGGCGCGGACCCACAAGTCCGAGAAGAGTTGGTAGGTGGCCTGGAATTCCTGTTCCCAGCAATGCCGAAGCATCGAACACCCATTGCATACGCGGTCGGAGATTTGCTCAAAGACCCGTCCGGGCACGTCCTCCTGGGTCACTTCGACGGCAGCTACCTGTTCGAATGTCCGGTTGATCTCCCGCAGGACTCTAGACAGCCCTCGCACCTGCTCCACGACGGCTGCATGGGGTGCTGCGGGTACCCCTGTTTCCTTCCTGGCGAAGGTGGGCTCGGTTACCAGCGCTGCGGGGATGGTTTCCAACCACCGTCTGGGCATCAACCAGAAGATCCCGGTGGCTGCGGCAGCGCTATAGGCGACAGACAGCAAATCGGGGGCGCTGAAGGCCATGGCCAGCGCGTACGTGACAATACCGAGACCGTAAGCGACAGCCACCCCGAACCGATTGAGCTCCCGAAAAGCCCCGCCGAGTAGCCCTGCCAGCACAAAGGCCATGCCTTGAGACTGTGATGCCGCTGTGACCCATACCGGAGGGTGCCCAAGCAGGAGCGATTGTTGGCTACCCACGGCAGAGAATAAAAAGCTGACCCCTAGGACAGCGCCGGCAGAGGCCCCGGCTGGGGCGCCGCCTGCAAATCCGCCGATCATGATTAGAAGGGAACCGGCGACCTCCCGTAAGGGGACCTGACCCCAGAGGCTGACCCCTTCAAGACCGCACATGGCTGCAGCCAGAACCACCACGGCCGGCACCGGCGAATCCGCCGAGCCCCGGTGGAAGACGCGCCCTGAAGTGGCGTCCACAAGTCCCAGGGTGAAGATGAGCGCCAGAACACCGGTCAATCCGCTCCAGATGATAGCCTGAAGCGCATTAGTGCCCGCTGGGGAGAATACAGCAGGAACAGCGGCCGCCGTAGCTCCCAGCACTGCGGCTCCCACGGGGAAAGCACCCTTCCGCCGTCCTCGCAGTGCGGAGGCCGCGATGTGGCAGACGGCGATACCCCCTGCGATCCAGGCGGCTTGGTTCCACCCTAACGCAGCCCCAGTGCCCGCCAACACGGCAACGGCGACCGGCAGCGCGGCCTTTCCGCCAAACCCCGCCCCACGCACCGCAGCGTAGAATGCGATGCCAAAGGGAGCAACCTGGCTGCCGGGCAGGGCCCGTCCCAGCAGGTAGCCGAGGAGGATTCCGGCATAGAGCCGAGGCACCCATAGCCAACCCAAACGGCGCTGTACCACGCTGCGAAACTGCGTCCACCGGGAGCGCTTAGGATAGGGCGCATCGGGCGCGGGTCGCGTCGCCACTGGCATCACCACCTGGGCCGTAGATTGCTTTCTCAATCATAGCGCAAGTGCTGTGGCGGATATTGTCGTTTTTTATGTTTGTTTCCAATAATTCGGGCGACAAAAATCGCCATCGGTGCAACCGATGGCGATTCTGTCACATGGTGACCCCAACGGGATTCGAACCCGTGTTACCGCCTTGAAAGGGCGGTGTCCTAGGCCTCTAGACGATGGGGCCAAATGGTGGACCGTGAAGGACTCGAACCTTCAACCGTCCGATTAAGAGTCGGATGCTCTACCAATTGAGCTAACGGTCCACGTGTGGTAGCGGTGGGTGGATTCGAACCACCGACACTACGGGTATGAACCGTATGCTCTGACCAACTGAGCTACACCGCCGTATGAAATTTAGAAGCAGTCGACACAGATACTTATTATAGCGCGTTGTGGGCAGTCGTCAAGGCATATTCAGCAGGAATCAAATTCCGGGTAAGCCATCCGCCCAGCGGGCGGCCTTTTTTGCTCACCATGGTACCTTTCCACCATCGACGTTAAGGGCTTGACCGGTAATGTACGCCGCCTCGGCCGAGGCCAAAAAGACTACCAGCGCGGCAACCTCTTCCGGTTGACCGAGCCGGCGGGCCGGGATTTCCCGCATCCACTTCTCCATGAGGGCCGGGTTCGCCCGAGCGGTGGCCGTCATCTCAGTCTCGATGACGCCCGGGCAGACAGCATTGACCGTGATGCCGTACGGGGCCATCTCACGAGCTGCCTCACGCGAAAACCCGAGCACCCCGGCCTTGGAGGCGCAATAGTTAGCACCGTTGGCCAGGAAGTTCTTCGCTGCGATGGACGCGATCTGGATGACACGGCCGCCCTGTCCTTGGCGCACCATGTGCCGACACGCCAGTTGAGTGCCCAGAAACGTGCCCGTAAGATTCACAGCGAGGGCCTGATTCCACTGCTCATCGGTCATATCGAGAAGAGGGGCCTTCGGCTCAACGCCCGCGTTGTTGACCATGATGTCGATGTGTCCGTACTTCGATACCACCCGATCTAACATGGACTCGAGGGCCGCCCGGTTTGAAACGTCTGCCACGAATGCCTCGCTGCCGGTGCCCTCCCCGAAGGTCCGATTCAACTCGTCTTCCATCACATCATTGAGGATCACCGTGGCCCCGGCCGCCTGTAATTTGACCGCAATTGCCTTGCCAATCCCGCGGGCAGAACCTGTTACGATCGCTACTTTTCCTGCCAACATGCCGAAATCGCCTCCGCCTTTCGGTTCGCCACGGCACCCGTCAGTTCTTCCGCCAGACAATTCTGTGCATCGTCCGAGGAGACGACGGCCCAGGTGCCAAAATCCCGCGATGAAGATTACAGAAAAGGAAGGGATGAGGCGACGTGTCCGGAGTGTCATGGATCTCACTTCTCGTTTCGTCGCTGACAGGGTCTGTCGCCATCTTGGCTACCATGTATATCCTACTCCCGGCGATTGGCCTGCCGAAGC
>DAHVXO010000133.1 GCA_027356675.1 Symbiobacteriaceae bacterium
CGCTATCCCTCCTTACTTCACGCAAGCATGATCGACCTCGACAGGAGTGACATCGAATCGATACCGACAAACAGGTCGCGCTGAAGACCGGCGACGGCTTGCAGGCCGAACCACAGCTCGAGCACGGCACCGGGAACGCAATCTCCACGGGCCATGAACCCGTGAACGGCGCTCGCCCGGTAGCCGGGGACGCACTGCATATCAGCACGCTGGAGGCTTCGGTGGCATCGGGACGATCGCTTTCCGTCCGGGTGCGCCTCTCAGAACCGGGCGTCGTCAACCTCTTCCTCTCGCTCACGGCACCGAACGGACGGCAAGTGGTATATGCCGAGGTGACGGTAGGTCGCAAGACCCGGGATCTCACGGTGGAAGTGCCTCTGGCTGAACGACTGTCCGGCCTTCACCGGCTAAAAGCCTCTCTCTGCCTAAACGATCACGTCATCGATAACGCTCGCATCGAAGTCAACGTCTAAGAGGTAAGGCCCGCGGGTGGGAGCCCGCGGGCCTCAACAATCGGCTAGAATAGGTGCTACTTCGCACAGGAGGTGTCAGGGGTGGACCCATGGTCTACCGCTTTGATTTCGGCACTGGACAAGGTCCGGTCCGCCATCGTGCACGTAAACGCCCGCACCCCGAAGACCAATCAGGTCGCGCTGGGAACGGGAGTGGTCCTTGACCACTACCACGTGATCACCAGCGCACAGGTCGTGGCGATCGACGATGAGATCACTATCAAGACAGCCGATGGGAAGCGCCGCCGGGCGACCTGCCTCGGCATCGACCCCCTCTATTTCCAGGCGATTCTCAAGGTCGAGGAGCGCATGCCTGTAGATATACCCGTGTTTGCGCCCGATGGCACTGCGCCGCCCGGACTCTTCGTCTTTGCCGTCGGTTACGCCATGGGTCAAGAACATACGGTATCCGCCGGCGTCATCAGCAGCGGCGACCGGACCGTCTACCGGCCGCCGCATACGCGCGAAACGGGCAACTTTCCGGTGGACGGGCTCATCATCACCAATGCGCCCATCCATCCCGGCAACACCGGCGGGCCGCTGGTCGACCTGGAGGGCCGGATCGTAGGCATCAACGGCCTGGCCTGGCAGGGCGGCATGTACTTGGCGCTGCAGGCCTCTGTGGCTGCACGCGTGGCGAGCCAGATCATCGATCATGGCTTTGCCGTGCATCCCTACCTCGGCTTTTCCGGCGACCCGGATGTGATCGAGCGGATGTGGGTCGATCTGTTCTCGTTGCCCATCGACCGCGGCGTGGTGGTCCAGTTTGTCGCTCCCGATGGCCCCGGTCAGCGGGCCGGCCTGCAGGAGATGGACATGGTGATGGCCGTGGATGGCCGCCAACCCGTCTCAAACGTGGGGTTTATCCGCAAGATCCTCGCCGCCCGCAGACACGGCGAACGCGTCCCGCTCACCGTGCTCCGGCAGGGCGAGATCATTCAGCTCCAGATCTCGGTGGAGGAGATGCCCAAGCTGAGCGATCCGCCCGACATCGATGAGGATGCCGAGCTCCACGAAGAGGATTAACGGCGACACTCGCCACCGGGCCTTCATTCGCGCTGTGGCATTGTTATGCGTTACTTGCGGTGCAGGGACTAGAAAACGGGGCACCCGACTCTCGCCTGGGGAGTGGGTGTCCTGTTTGTTTCCGCCCGCATCTGGGCAACATTACGGATGGATTGAGCGCCCCGAGAGAAGCGATTTCCGGGAGTCGAATTGATTCCACGATATCTGCACGCGGCTAAGAGGGTGTTCCCGAAAGTGAAGCAAGACGTATTCCTTGGCATCGATGTCGGATCCACCACCGTGAAGGTCGCGGGCGTCAATGAGTCTGGCCAACCCGCGGGGGAACCTGTGTACCTGCGTCACGATACCTTCGAAACCCCACTGCTGGCGTTACAGCTTGCCGTGTCGCAGTTCCTGGCGACCGGGGACTGGGGTGTGACAGGGGTGGGCACCACGGGCAGCGGCCGGGAACTTACCCGCAGCTTGCTGGGTGCGGACCTGAGCCGCACCGAAATCATTGCCCACGCCACAGGGGTGACCGAGTTGCTGCGCCACGGCCTGGTGCGGGACGCGGCCAGCCACGCTGTGGGCAGGGTGGGAACCCTGCTGGAGATCGGCGGGCAGGACTCCAAGGTGATTGTTTTCGGTCCGGACGGTCTGCCCAGTTTCTTTCAAATGAACAGCATCTGTTCCGCCGGCACTGGCGAGTTCCTCAAGCAATTGGCGGACGAAGCCGGCATAACCGTGTCTGAGTTTGGTCAGCTGGCCCTGCGGGCAACGGCACCCGCCCGGATTGACTCCACCTGCACGGTGTTTGCCCGGCGTGACTTCCGCCACCTGACCCAGAAGGGCGTCCCCCTGGAGGATCGCCTGATGGGCGTTTGTCTCTCTCTGGTACGGAACTTCTTGCGCAACGTCGTACCGGAAGGGGCGGTGCGCAGCCCTGTCCTGTTCCAGGGCGGCGTGGCCTACAACCAGGGCGTGCGGTTGGCTTTTGAGCAGCAGCTTGGCCTCCCCGTGGTGGTCCCGCCGATGCACGGGGTGGTGGGCGCCCTGGGCATGGCCTGGCTGGCCCGGCAGCAGATGTCGGGACAGGCCGCCCTGGCTCCCGGGGCCACCACGTTTTGTGACGACTTCTCCAGTCTGCAGTTTGAAAGCCGAGTCCGCTATTGCCATGGATGCCGCAACGCCTGCGAATTGGCCCAACCCCAGGTGGTGCGAGGCGGAAAGATCGAAGTGCTGGAGGCCGTGGGCGGGCGGTGTGAGGGTAGCCAGAACCCCGCCAACGTCCGTGAGGGGCCCCAGTCCATCCGCACCTTCACGGTGCCCGTGCTGCGGGAACTCCTGCCGCCCCACCTGCATCCCCGCCTGTCAGGGCTGGCTGGGCCGGCCCATCGCGCTTTCCCCCAGCGCACGTCAACCGGCCGGTACTTTGCCGGGTTGGACGGCGGCTCGCGGGGCACCAAATTCGCCGTGATCCATAGCGTGGGCGCTGACGTGGAGGTGGTGGCTGTCGGCTCCGTGAGCACGGGCGGCGACGCCGTCCAGGCCGGTCTGGAGGCTTTGGACCGGCTCCGCCGTGCCCTGCCGGTCCAGGCCGTTCTCGCCGGCATCGGCACCACCGGCAGTGCCGGCGAGCTGTTCCGGGACATCATCACCACCCGGGACAGGCACGCCTCGGACTACTGCAGTACGGAAATCCTCGCCCATTATGCCTGGGCCAGCCACTGGGCACCGCAAGTGGGCACAGTCATCGACATTGGCGGAAACGACGCCAAGATCATTACGGTCAAGCCGGGTGGATTGGACTTTGCCATGAACGACAAGTGCGCAGCCGGCACGGGCGCTTTCCTGGAGGCCGTGGCTCGCCGCTTTCACATATCCGTGGAGCAATATGCCGGGGTGGCGCTGTCAGCCGGTGCTCCGGCACGCATTGCCGGGCGCTGTGCGGTCTTTGGTGAATCCGATGTGGTGCACAAAGCAAGGATCGGCTTTTCCACGCCAGACCTGCTCCTGGGCGTGGCCTACTCCATCTGCCGCACCTATCTGACGGATGTGGGGCGCGGCCGGCCATTACGGGTGCCGATAGTGGCCCAGGGTGGGGCGTTCCTGAACCAGGCCGTCCAGGAGGCCTTTCGGCGTACACTGAACGTGGGACCGGACGAATTCCTGGTCGCGAAGGATGCGGCCCAGGTAGTTGGGGCAGGGGCTCTGGGGGCCGCTCTGCTGGCCAAAGGGATGTACGAACAGGGCTACGACACGGCCTTCAAGGGGTTTGAGCGGATCGCGGCCAGCGGTTATCGGACGGTCTCCACCCAGTGCCGGCACGCCAGGTGTCACCGCACCTGTGACGGCGTCGTCGCCCTGTTGGAAAACGGGCGGCCCCTGGCCGGGTACCGATCGATCGACTGCTCCCTTGGCCTGTTCGACGGCATGGCGACAGGCGAGGCAGAGCAGTCCCACATGGCTACCCTACTCCATGGAAACAGTGAGGTCAGTGGGTTATGAGCGCAACGGAATCTGGGTTGAAAGCGAAGGCTGTTCAGGGCGGACAACCGCCCCTGCCGCCGGGCCTTACCCGGCGGCCCAAGGTGGGGGTGGTGCTGGCCTTTACCGGCCACTACGAATCGGTGCGTCTTCTGCACCGATTCCTTCAGTGTGCGGGCCTTGAGGTGGTTACCAGTCAGGTGAGCACGGCGCCCATCATTGAAGCCGGTACGGCTCTGGCCAGCGCGGACTTCTGCTTCCCGCTGCGGGTTTACGTGGGACACGTTTATACCCTCAGCCGTCAGCATCCGGACCTGAACGCCATCCTGGCTCCGAATGTCTGGAGCGACCAGGCGGGTTCAGCGACCTGCTGCAAGTACCGTGACATAGGCGGCGTGGCCATTCGATCACTCGGGGGCATGGTCCCTTACCTGCAAGGCGTCGGGGGATCGGGAGGGCATACCCTTCCCCGCCTGATCCGACCCAACATCGAGTCTGTGACCTATCGGTCCATGCGCAACGTGGCCTTTGATGTGTACGCCGAACTCGTTGGCCTGGCACCCTGGTCCCGGGTGGGCTTTTTCTTGTCTCCAGGATTGCGCCACCGGTGGGCACCCCACCTGACACATGTGGAGACAGCCTTCGCCCAGGCCTGGCAAGCGGGGATAGGGCGCCCCAAGAGTCGCCTGGATGCCCTGCTCGCGGACGAAACCCGACCCCGCCTGGCCCTGATCGGCCGCCGCTACCTGATCGAGGATCATGCCCTGACCGCTGACATGCAGCCGTGGTTTCGGCGTCGCGGCGCCGTGGTGCTGACTGCATCGGACCTGCCCTGGGATCAGCTCGAGGGGCTTTATCGGCGGGCGGAGGGATTCTATGACACGCACCGGGAGGGGCAGGCCTTTATCGACTGGGCGGCGGACAAGGTGGACGGGTTCATTACCCTGGGCTCCTTCGGCTGCCATCCCGATGCCTTCCAGGTGGACTATCTGGCTGACTATGCCCGGGCCAAGGGCAAACCCGCCTGGACCCTCCGCTTCGATGAAACGGCAGGCACAGCCGGCTTCCAGACCCGTTTCGAAACGATCTACGGCTTCCTGGAAGGGCAGCGGGATCGCCGCTTGAGCAACCAGTTGTCCCTGGACAGCCCGGCGACTCCGCCAGAGCCCGCACAGGCGCCCCGGGATCGCAGTGCCGAAGTCGGGCGCCCCCTGCGGCCCCTTTTTGTGTGGCCATACATGGGCGCGGAGCTCAACCTTATGCTCGAGGAGGCCTTTGCGCAATTGGGATTGCAGGACTTTGCCCGCCCACCCAAACCGATAGACGGCACCACCCTGGAACTGGGAAGCCGCCGTTACGCGGAGACATGCTCTCCCTTTGCCTGTGCCACAGGCTGTCTGATGCAGGGCGTTCAAGCCGTGGTCCGGGAACTGCGCGCCGAGGCCCAATGGCGCGGCCATCCCCCGGAGCCCCGCCGCATCCTGGCGCTGATGCTGCAGGGGGAGGGACCCTGTACCTTCGGCTGGTACGCCATTGCCCAGAATCGTCACCTGCGGGCTGACCTGGCTGCAGACCTGACGGATGGGCATACCTTTGAACTGATGACCATGGGTCTGACCGATACCGCCGACTTTCTCCGTCAATTAGGTCAGCTGGGCAACGCCCGGCGCCTGGACCCCGTGGTGCGCTATGTGGAGGCACGGGTTACCGGGTCCTGGTCACAGATGGGCCCGCTTGCCCGGTTGCGTCTGCTGCTCCGGTTTCAATTGGCGTTTCGCTCGCTGCTGGCTCCGGTTTGGGCCAAGCTGGCTGCAGCAGAGGCGGTGCGGGCACGCTCCCTGCTGGTGCGGGCTCACGAACTGGAGCCCGGGAGCACCACCGCCGCCTACCGGGAATGCCTGGAGTTGCTGGGCGCCGCCCACACCAGCCGGGCGATTCGCCACGCCCGGGACCGTTGCCTGGCCAAGCTGGCAGCCGTTCCCCGGGACCACGACCCCAAGCCGCGCATCGTCGCCGTCGGTGAGATCTATGTGGCCCTGACCTCCTTCGCCAACCGCGGGGTCATTGAGAAACTGCTGGGGCGCGAGGGGATTGAGGTGGTCGAGGGGATTAGCCTCAGCGGATTCATCCACCGCTCCCTGTGGGAGATGCGGCGACGTGCTCTGGCATCCCACCCGTGGGTTCGATCCCTGTGCCATCGGCTGGAGGAGCGCAACATCCGCTGGCTGAGACAGCGCCCCCACGACCTCCGGGCCCGCCCCTTGCTGGAGTGGGAGGTCGGCGGCGAGGCCATGAGCGGGGTTAGCGCCGCCCGTGGCCTGGTTGAACAGGGTTGCGACGGCATCATTCATATCTATCCCTTTAAATGCATGCCCGAAGGCATCGCCAAGGATGCCCACAAGGAATTGAGCGATCTGTACGGGGTCCGCTACCTGGGCCTCTCCTTTGACAAGGAGCTGGACATCGAACGGGTGAAGACCGAGGTTGGCACCTTTGCCGCACTGTTGCGAGCTCAGACCAGTGACCGGGGAGGTTGGCTGGCCCGCCTCCGCTTGACCCGTCAGCGGCGGGCCCTGGGACGCAAGCTGGACCGGCTGTACCGAATGGCAAGAAGCGCCAATTCGGGGGGGACCCGACCTGCGAGTACAGAGCAGAGGTAGGATTGGTTAAAAGCGCATGGCCGTACGTTACGGCCATGCGCTTTTTCGGTAGTGAAGCCTGCTCACGTTGTACGGCCGCCCCCGCAGGATCCCATATCAGCTAGCGAAGATCCTTGAGCGTGAACTGGAAGACCACGGTCTTGTCGATGGTCTTGACCGTCATCGTCAGCTCGCCCGTCGAGTTGAACCCGGCCGATGAGAACCGGGCCGCCCCTGCGGCGATCGAGACGCTGCCGTCGGCCGAAGTCGTATAGGAGATGTCCGAGCGGAGCGTGCCGGACTGCTTGACCGTGCCTTGCTCCAGCGTGTATGTAGCGCCGTTCAGGAAGTTCGCCTTGTCGCCCTGGACCTGGAACTGGATCTCCAACTTCTTATTGATCTCCTTGGCGACGGCCTGTTGGAACCCGACCCCAGGCGTGAAACCGAACTCGTAGGCCGACCCAATCCGCCGTGCGATGAAGAGATACTCGGTGTACAGGGCCGCAAAGTCACCGCCGCTGACCGCAAAGTAGTCGTGGTTCACATCCCGGCTGCCGCGGTAGAGTGACTGCCCGAACTCCGCAGCCTCCTGGATCTGGCCGGCCGTCAGATCCAGCAAGATCCCGCTGACTTCCAGCCCCGGCTCCTCGGCCGCCTTGCGCAGTTCCTCCTGCGAGGCCAGCTTCACCGGCACGCTCAGCACCTGTCCGCTCCGTTTAACGGTGACCTTGACCATGTCACCAGGCTTCCTGGCGACCAGGAAGGAGTAGACGTCGTCTGTCGTGTAGATCGGGGTCTCATCCAGCTTGATCAGCTTGTCCCGCGCCTGCAGAGCGGTCAGACCTGCGGGCCCATCCGAGACGATGCTGGAGATGGTGACGCCCTCCGAGTTCGGCACTCCGAAATAAGCCTCCCAGCCCTCGTCCAACGCGATACCAAGGGTCGCCCGCTCCACCTTACCATCCCTGATCAGTACGTCCGCGATCTGCTTGGTCGTATTGATCGGAATGGCGAAGCTCAGACCCTCGACCCCCACGTCGGCCATTTTAGCCGAGTTGACGCCGATGACCTCGCCCTTGAGGTTAAACAGCGGACCACCGCTGTTGCCGGGGTTGATGGGCGCATCCATCTGCAGGAAGGGATACCCGGACCCGATTGCCCGCCCGGTCCCCGAGAGGATGCCCGCCGTCACCGAGTTGCCCAGCCGGAACCCGAGCGGGTTGCCGACCGCCACAACCGTTTGCCCCACTGTGACACTGTCGGAGTTGCCTTGGGCCAACGGTTTCACGTTCTTATTGGTCACCAGGATGACGGCGATATCGGCCTTCTCATCCGAAAAGATCTTGTCCGGCGTGACGGTCTCCACCGTCTTATCTGGGTAGAGAATCTTCACCTCAGAGGCCTTGTCCACCACGTGGTGGTTTGTCAGGATGACGCCGTTCCTGTAGACCCAGCCCGTGCCGGCGGCGCGGCCCCGGTCCGTGCTGCGATTGGCCTTCATGGTGGTGAGGATCCCTACGACCGACGGTTTGGCAATCGCAGCAACGGCAGCGATCGACATATCGCCGCTTTGACTGGTGGTGTCCGCAAGGGCAGGAACCGCAATCCCCGCCAGGAACAGTACGGTGGCGACCAGGACCGATAACGGCCGGCTCAGGCGATACATCACAGGCGCTCCCCTCCTAATCATGTTGATAGTTAGACGTAGGGTACAAACACGATGTTACTCGTGGAAAGTCGGAAAAGCTATGAATCGTTCGACATTATTCGTCATAACTCGATACCGTCATGCACCCGATGTCCAGCCGATGCAGTACCAAACCCCTAGCCCATTATACCTACCCACTAATGGCGATACCCGGAGGTGTACACGCGCGGCTATGATGGAAACGGGGGGTTAGTCATGGCAAGCACTGAGCGGATTCTATTTCTCGGCCATTTCGGGTCTGGTAAGACCGAGGTGGCCATTCATTATGCCCTTTCGCTATGTACAGGACCAAAGCGGCCGTTGCTACTGGATCTGGATTTTATTACCCCATACTATCGCACACGCGATGTGGCGGCGGAACTCCAGACCGCCGGCGTCGACGTGGTCGCGCCGGAAGGCGACCTGAGCCGCTCTGATCTCCCCGTGGTCACGGCCCGTGCCGTGCAGGCGCTTGTCAACTACGACGGTCCGGTCATCGCCGATATCGGCGGCGATGAGGGCGCCCGGGTCATCGGCAGCCTGTCAGGCAATCTGAGACCCGGGACTTACGCGGCGTATATGGTGGTCAACCCGTACCGGCCCGGCACCGGAACGCCTGCCCACGTTGCCGAGTACGCTCGCTGGCTGGAGCAGGTCGCCCGGGTCAAGTTCACCGGACTGATCAACAACGCCAACGCCGGCCTCTTGACCCAGCGGCAGCACGTGCAGGAGGGGCTGAAACAGGTGGAAGAGGCAGGCAGACTGCTGGACCTGCCGGTGCTCGTCTCGGCTGCCAAAACGGACGTTGCAGCGCAGCTCACCGTACTCAAAGTCCTGTCCCTTCAACTCAAGATGCGACCCGTGTGGGAACTCGCGGCAACTGGCGAAGGCGAATCCTCCGCCGAATAAGGGGGAAACCGTGGTGCGTGAAATCCAATTGGATCTGAACGAGAACCGCTGTAAGGGTTGCGAACTATGCGTAGCTGCCTGTCCGAAGGACGTGTTGGCAATGGGCACCCAGGTCAACGCCCTTGGCTACAGACCGGCGACAGTCGTTGATGCAGCGGGTTGCACCGGCTGCAAGGCCTGCTCCATCGTGTGTCCGGAGGTTGCATTCACGATCTGGCAAGTCGCTTAGGAGGTGGAAACCGTGCCTGAAGAACTGGAACTGACCATGGTAAAGGGAAATGAGGCGCTGGGCGAAGCCGCCATTCGCGCCGGCTGCCGCTTCTTCTTTGGCTATCCCATCACCCCGCAGAGTGAGTTGCCCGCCTACATGTCCCGCCGGATGCCCGAAGTGCAGGGCACCTACCTGCAGGCCGAGAGCGAAGTCGCCGCCATCAATATGGTGCTGGGCGCCAGCGCCGGCGGCGTGCGGGCGATGACCTCTTCATCCAGCCCGGGCTTCAGCCTCAAGCAGGAAGGCATCTCGTATATGGTCGGCAGCGAGCTGCCGTGCCTCGTCGTCAACGTCATGCGGGGTGGTCCGGGCCTCGGCAACATCCAGCCGGCTCAGGGCGATTATTTCCAGATGGTCAAGGGCGGCGGTCACGGCGATTACCACATGGTCGTCCTCGCCCCGTCCACGGTTCAGGAACTGGTTGACCTGACCGTCCTGGCCTTTGACCTGGCCGACAAGGACCGCAACCCCACCGCCATCCTGGCGGACGGCCTGCTCGGGCAGACCATGGAGCCCGTCCGCTTCCCGCCCATGCATGAAGACAAGAGCGAGAAGGAATGGGCCATAACCGGCGCCCAGGGCCGGGAACGGCACACCATCACTTCGCTTGAGCTGCAACCCGAGAACCTGGAGGCCCACAACCTGCGCCTGCAGGCGAAGTTCGCCGAGATGAAGCGGCTTGAGGTGCGGTGGGAGGAGTACCAGTGCACCGACGCTGAGCTCGTTGTTGTAGCCTACGGCACGTCCGCCCGGATCTCCCGGGCCGCCGTCGACGCCGCTCGCACCATGGGCTACAAGGTCGGCCTGTTCCGGCCGATCTCGCTGTGGCCGTTCCCCTCCGCAGCCCTGGCGCACCTGATCGACCGGGGCGCCACCGCCTTCCTCGACGTGGAGATGTCCGCCGGTCAGATGGTCGAAGACGTCCAGCTCGCCGTGCTCGGCCGGGCATCGGTTTATGTGTACGGGCGCATGGGCGGCGTCGTCCCGACGCCCCGCGAAGTGCTCGCGGAAATCCGCAAGGTGCTGGGAGGCGACGCAAAGTGAAGCAGATGGCAGGCAAACCCGAAGCGCTGACCCCGACCGTCACCCACTACTGCCCGGGTTGCAGTCACGGCGTGGTGCACCGTCTCATCGCTGAAGTGATCGATGAGATGGGGATCCGGGAGACCACGGTCGGCGTGGCCTCCGTGGGTTGCTCCGTGCTGGCGTACAACTACTTCAACGTCGATTTCGTGCAGGCCCCGCACGGGCGGGCGCCGGCGGTAGCCACGGGCCTCAAGCGGGCCCGGCCTAACCTCGCCGTCTTCACCTACCAGGGCGATGGCGACATGGCCGCCATCGGCACAGCGGAGATCATCCACTCGGCGGTGCGCGGCGAGAAGTTCACCGCGATCATGTATAACAACACGATCTACGGGATGACCGGCGGCCAGATGTCCCCGACGACCCTCATGGGTGCCGTCACGGCAACCACGCCGTATGGGCGGGGGCCTGAGGCGGGTATGCCCTACCGTATGGCTGAGACCCTGGCGGGTATGCCGGGGTCGGTCTACGTGGCGCGGACCCATGTCGCGGACGTGGCCAATATCGTCAAGACCAAGCGGGCTATCCGCAAGGCGTTCGAGATCCAGCTGAAAGGATTGGGCTTCAGCATGGTCGAAGTCCTAGGTAACTGCCCGACGAACTGGGGCATGTCGGCCTCGGAGTCCAACGCTTACGTGACCCACGAGATGCTCGCGGCGTTCCCCATCGCGGAGTTGAAGGACATCACCAAGGGGGTGCTGGCCAGTGTCAACGCATGAGATTCTGATCGCCGGATTCGGCGGACAAGGCGTCTTGACGGCAGGTCAGATTCTGGCGTACGCTGGCAACGCAGAGGGCAAACAGGTCTCCTGGGTGCCGGCCTACGGCCCTGAGCAGCGCGGTGGCACCGCCAATTGCTCTGTGGTCTTGAGCGACCGTCCCGTGGCCTGCCCGCTGGTGACGGAGCCCAACGCCTGTATCGTCATGAATTTGCCGTCCCTGGAGAAGTTTGAGGCGGCCGTCCAGCCGGGTGGTATCCTCGTCGTGAACACCTCGCTATGCGACCGG
>DAHVXO010000179.1 GCA_027356675.1 Symbiobacteriaceae bacterium
GACCAGGGGTCTTCGCTCTGGATCCCCCTGGGTCGCGCCAGGTGTTCACGCCTGATCCGGGCCGCTGCCTCCCGTCCTGCGAGCCGACTGAGGTCGGCTCGCAGGGCTTCCCGCACCTCCTGCCACTGGGCGGCGCCGAGGGCGCCGCGCCGGTAGTCGAGCTGGACCCGGCGGAGCTGCCGCTGCAGGTCGGCCTGCTCGGCCTGGCAATGGCGGAGGGTGGCCGCCTCATCGGCGACCAGGTCGGTAGAAGCGCACCCCATGCGACCCGCCTGCGCGCGGAGCACAGTAAGGCGTGGCCCGAACCGAGCGAGGAACAACCGCACCACCATATCATCCACCATGGCCTGGGGCACCAGGAGGGCTTCGCACGCCTCCGGGCCCCGGTCGTGCCTCGCCGCACAGCCGTAGTACAGTGCCCCCGCACCGGACCGCCGCACCATGCCGGCTCCGCAGCGGCAGCGGGCGACCCCGGTGAGCAGGCTCTGACCGGCAAGCGCCCGGGCGGCCTGACCGCTGCCTGGCGCCGCCCGGGCGCGGCCACCCTTCGCCCGCCGCAGGCACTGGACCGCCTCGTACGTCTCCCGCTCCACGATGACCGGAGCGAACGTGGCCACCACCGCCAGGGGCTCTGCGACCACCGCCGGTCCTCGCCCGGCCTTTTTGGATCGCCGCCCCGTCCGCCCGTACACCAGCAGCCCGGCGTAGACCGGGTTCTGCAGCATCACGTACAGGCTCCCCGCCGTCCAGGCCCCGCCCCGAGCCGCCGGAATGCCCTCCCTGTTAAGGCCATCCCGGATTCGCACCAGGCCTTGCCCCGCCAGGTAGGCGGCGAAGACCCGCCGGACCACCGCTGCCTCGGCGGCGACCACCCCCCACGGCTGCCCGCGCAGCCCCAGGCGATACCCGTACGGCGGCCGCACCCCCGGGTTCTGCCCCCGCACGGCCCGCTGCCGCTTGCCGCTCATCGTCCGCTCCCAGATCATCGCCCGCTCCAGCTCGGCGTAGCCCACCTGGGTATAGAACGCCTGCCGGCCAAACGGGCTTGCCAGGTCGAACTGCTCGGTCGCAGACCGGAGCTCTGCCCGGCCCTCCCACTCCCGCATCACCAGCAGCCCCGCATCCAGCAGCGACCGGGCCAGCCGGTCGAGGCGGGCCACGACCACACAGTCCACCCGGCTCGCAGCGATCTCCCGCCGCAGGCGCTCCAGGGCCGGCCGCTCCAAGCTCCCGCCCGACTGCCCCTCATCCACGAAGAGCAAATCCGGCCGGATCGCCCACCCCTGGCGCTGGCAATAAGCGTTGACCAACTCCAGCTGCACCTCCCGGGTGGTGCCCTGGGTCTGCTCCTCCGTGCTCCAGCGGATATACCGGGCAACTTCCACGCTGATTTCTCCCCGCGACCCGACTTGGCGGAAGGATATGAACGGCCTGCGTGGAGTATTTGTAGTTGGACTGCGGAGTCAGGAAAGGGGATTTCCCATGGCCAAGCCCATCCTCGGCCCCACCTTTGAAGAGATGCTTCACCCCGATGCAATGGACCCCAAGGTGCGAGCTGCCGCGGTGGCGCAGCGGGAATCCGCACCGCTGGATCCGATCAACCTGTATAACATCTCCTGGCGGGACCTTGCGACGTCCGCCATCCGTTATGAGGTCCTGCCCCCGCAACTGACGGGGGTGGAGGCACCCATCGTCGTCCTGTACAGCAAGGACTTCCCCACCGGCGCCCACAAGGTCGGCGCTGCCTACTCCGTCCTCGTGGAAATGACGCTGATGGGTCAGGTCGATCCGGCCATCCACACGGTGGTCTGGCCTTCTACCGGCAACTACGGCATCGGCGGAGCCTGGGTCGGTGGTCGTATGGGTACCCGCTCGGTCGTCGTACTGCCCCAGGGCATGAGCCGGGAGCGCTTCGAGCGCATCGAGTCCTACGGGGCGACGATCATCAAGACCATCGGCTCCGAGTCCAACGTCAAGGAGATCTACGACAAGACCTGGGAGCTGCGCACGGACCCGAACATCCGCATCCTCAATCAATTTGAGGTGATGGGGAACTACCGCTTCCACTACCACGTCACCGGCAACACCATCGTGGAACTGGCGGCGGAGTTGCAGGCGCGGGGTGTCGGCAACGGCCGTATCGCCGCCTACTGTTCCGCCATGGGCTCGGCGGGGACCATTGCCGCGGGCGACCGGGTCAAGCAGGTCTGGCCGGACCATAAGATCGTGGGGCTCGAGCCGACCCAGTGCCCGACCCTCTACAACAACGGCTACGGCTCGCATGACATCCAGGGCATCGGCGACAAGCACGTGACCTGGATTCACAACGTGCTCAATATGGATGCGATCATGTGCATCGATGACATCGAGTCCAAGAAGGGCTTGCAGATGCTGACCGAGGAGTCCGGGTGGGCCGTGCTCGAACGGCACGGCGTGCCGGCGGCCAAGGTGCGCAAGCTGGCCTCCATCTTCGGCATCTCCGGGGTCTGCAACGTGCTGGGGGCCATCAAGACGGCCAAGCACTACGGGTTCGGCAAGAACGACGTCATCGTCACTATCTGCACCGATGCCATTGACCGCTACCATTCGGTGATGGATGAGATGACGCACCGCTACGGGCGGATGGATGAGGCCGAGGCGGGCACCCGGCTCCAGGCGATCTTCCACGGCCAGAAGACCGACTGGGTCAAGGATGGCACACCCGACCAGCGCCGCCAGTGGCACAACCTCAAGTACTACACCTGGGTGGAGCAGCAGGGCAAGACGGTGGAAGAACTCAACGCCCAGATGGACCCCGACTGGTGGGTTGGACACCAGCAGATGGTACCCGAGATCGATGCCCGCATCCGGGCAGCTCGGTAAACGCTCAAGGCGGGGCACCGTCCGTTCTGTGCGCTCGACCCCGGTCAGGTCAAGCTCGAGAACGAGCTCTGCGTCTTGGTGGCGAGCGCGGCCCGGTGCGTCCGGGGTCTGGCCTGATCATCCCCCGGTGGGCCCCGTGATCCACCGTCACCTGGTCCAGCGCGGATCACCTCGCTCGTGGTGTTATGTCTCCAGCGTATGCGAAAAATGACCCGGCTGGTCTTCCCAGCCGGGTCATTTCATTCTGTTTATTGATTTGCCCAGTCAGCCGGGAAGGTGACGTAGAAGAAGAGTGCCCGGTCTGGCGAGCTGAACTTGATGCTTGTCCCCTTGGGGATGAAAATGGCATCCCCTTTATATCCCCGGTAGGTCTGGTCTCCAACCACAATGTCCAGGGTACCCTCGAGGACATAATCGATCTCTTCGTAGTTGAGGGTCCAGTCGAACGCAGAGTCGCGGATCTCCATGAGACCCGCAGCCATGGCTGCTCCGTGGGCCGATGTCACGTAGTCTGCCAGCCGGGAATCTACCCCCGGCACCGGCGCAAACGGCTTGAGTCCCACTTCGGTCCCCTTGACCAGTACGACCTTGGCGGTCGAAGCCCCTCGGGTATCAGCCACAGTGACCGGCGTCTCCGTTGACGCCTTTCCGAGCACGGCTTCCACCGCACCCCTGACTACCTGTTCCAGTTGCTGCCTGTCCATGCGGATCGACCACCTCCCGTATGCGAGGCGGCTACGCCGTTGTAGTCGCGCACCAAGGACTTCGCTGCGCAGCAGCGGTTTCCTGCACCTTATGCCAGTGCGTCAGTACGTTCATCCCGCCAAGGGCTGCCCCATGCACGAAGACCCGCTTCACCTGATTCCCCAAGAACTGCGGGGCGAGATCCACCGGGAGTTCGGCCTCTACGTGGAGGGCGACCTCTGCCCGGTCTGCCGCCAGATGCTGCGCGACACCTACGGCGGCCACATGGAAGATGTGTGTGTGGAGCGAATCGCCCTCTCGGAGAAGAACCGGACCGGCATCGGCACCTTCACTCCCTCCGATCCCAAGAGCCAGGACATCGCCGAGTTGACCGGCAGCGTTGATCTGTCGACCATCGGGCAGTATGGCAGCGAGTCCGACCCCCGCGCCTACCGCTTTGACGGCGAACTCAACGTGGCCAACCGCGGTCTCATGGAGTTCATTGAGATGTGACATCCACCCGGCACACAGACTCATTGGGTGGCCTTGCCTCCTTGTGCACAAAGTTGTACAATCGGTTCTAGCACAGCCTTGTGCACAACAAGTGAAATGCCTGTGTTCATTGCGCTCCGGGAAGGAGGCACGCCCTTGCAACTCATTCGCATTGGCGACAAGGTGATCAACAAGGACCGCATCTTCCATGTGATTACCCGCATGCTGGAGCTGCGGTCGAATGGTCTGTCGCAGCAAGAGGTCGCTGAGCAGCTGGATATCGACCGCACGCTGGTCTCCCGGCTGGAGACCATCGGTGAGGTCCGCAAGGGCAAGAAGATTGCACTGGTGGGCTTTCCGGTCAAGAACAAGAACGAGGTCATCGAGATTGCCAACGCCGAGGGCGTCGATTTCACATTGGTCATGACCGAGGAAGAGCGGCTGGAATTCGCCCGGAGCCGCAACGGGGCTGACCTGCTTAACATGGTCATGTCCCTGATTGGTCAGGCCCGGGAGTGCGATGCGGTTATCTTCATCGGCTCCGATGCCCGTCTGAATATGGTGGAGGCCCTCGTGGGCCCCAACGTGATCGGCGTGGTGGTCGGCTCCTCGCCCCTACACGAAGACAAGTACGTGGATCCCGATTACATCCAGAGCCTGATCCGTGGTCTGAAAGCCGGACACTAAACTGGCCCCGCCCGCTTATCAAAACCCTAAGGAGGCCTTTCCCTTGAAGAGGATTGTCAGCGTCTCTCTGGGCTCGTCCAAACGGAACCACACGGCTACCGTGGACGTGATGGGTGAAGAGGTCGTCGTCGAACGCATCGGGACCGACGGTAGCATCGACAAGGCCATCGCCATGATTCGTGAGCTGGACGGCAAGGTCGACGCTTTCGGCATGGGCGGTATTGATCTCTACGTGTACGCCGGCGGCCGCCGCTACAAGTTCCGGGATGCCCAACGCATCGCCGCCGCCGCCGTCAAGACGCCGATCGTCGATGGTTCGGGACTCAAGAACACGCTGGAGCGCCGGGTGGTCCGGTTCGTCGACGAGCATATCATGCCGCTCAAAGGCAAGAAGGTACTGATGGTCTCTTCGGTGGACCGTTTCGGCATGGCGGAAGGGATGGTCGCAGCCGGCGCCGACATCGTATTCGGCGATGCGATGTTCGGGCTCGGGATCAAGCTCCCGCTCCGGTCCATGCGGGCGGTGACGGTGGTCGCTCGCCTCCTGATGCCTGTGCTGACTCAGGTGCCGTTTACCTGGCTTTATCCAACCGGCGAGAAGCAGGAGAGGCGGGAGGTCAAGTTTGAGGAGTACTACGAGTGGGCCGACGTGATTGCGGGGGATTACCTCTACATCGAGCGGCACATGCCTGACCATCTGCCGGGGAAGATCATCCTGACGAACACGGTCACCCCCGCTAACATCGTGGAACTCAAGCGCCGTGGGATCGCAACCCTGGTCACGACCACGCCGAACCTTGGGGGCCGCTCTTTTGGCACCAACCTGATGGAAGCCCTGGTCGTCGCCGCCGCCGGCAAGCGGCAGGAGCAGATGACGGCCGCGGACTATGAAGCCTGGCTTGACAAGATCGCGTTCACACCCAGGGTTGAGCGGCTGAACGAGCCTGCTCCGGCCTTCGACCGGTAGCCTGTGACAGTAGGGGGAAATGGAATGCACGCGTTTTCCGAGTATGTGAACCCGCATCTTGGGAAACTCCTGGGTCAGATCAACATGGATAAGCGTTTCGTGCGCGGCGAGGGTTGTTATCTCTACGATGCCGGTGGCCGGCGGTACTTGGATTTTATGGCCGCTTACGGCGCCTTACCCTTCGGTTTCAACCCGCCCGAGATCTGGGCGGCGCTGCATGAAGTTGAGTTCAGTCTGGAACCGTCCTTCGTTCAGCCGTCCGCACTGGATGCCGCAGGCGAACTGGCTCAGCGATTGATCGCGATCGCTCCTGAGGGGCTGCGGTATGTCACCTTCGCCAACAGTGGGACGGAGGCGGTTGAGGCCGCCATCAAGCTCTGCCGTGCGGCGACGGGGCGTATGGGCATCATCTCCACGGAGAATTCGTTCCACGGCAAGACGCTGGGTGCGCTCTCAGCCACCGGGCGCGATGCCTACCAGAAGATCTTCGGCGCGCCGGTGGCGGGGTTCGAGCGGGTGGAGTATGGCGACCTGGACGCCCTGGCGCAGGTGCTTACCGCCCGTGGTGACACCATCGCGGCGTTCATCATGGAGCCGATTCAGGGCGAAGGCGGCATTATCGTCGCACCAGCCGGCTATATGGCGGCAGCGCGGGAGCTTTGCCACCGCCACGGCGTCCTGTTCGTCCTCGATGAGATCCAGACCGGGCTCGGCCGCACCGGCCGCCTCTTCGCCTGCGAGGAGGAGGGGGTAACACCCGATGTGATGGTGCTGGCCAAGGCCCTGGGCGGCGGGCTCTTCCCCATCGGGGCGATGCTCTGCACGGAGGCGGCCTACACGGAGGAGTTTGCGCGCAAGCACTCCTCGACCTTCGCCGGCAACACCCTGGCCTGCCGTGTGGGGCTGCGGTCTCTGGATCTGCTGCTTCGTGACGACCGAGCGCTGATCCGCCAGGTGGCAGAGAACGGCGAATTCCTGCGGTCCGGGCTCCTGGCGCTGCAGCGCAAGTACCCGCATGTGCTGCGTGAGGTTCGGGGCCGGGGTTACATGCTTGGGCTGGACTTCGGCATCGATATGGATACATACGGCCGCACTAGCCTGCTTGGGGTCATGGCGATTCAGGACAATCTGACCCCCGTCATCTCCAGCTACCTGCTCAATGTCGAGGGCCTGCGGGTTGCGCCGACGCTGAACGGTGCAAGTGTGATCCGCATCGAGCCGCCGCTGGTGGCGACCCGTGAGATGTGCGCCCAGGTCATTGAGTCGCTGGACCGGATGCTCGGGTACCTGGCCATGGGCGACACTGCCGAGCTCGTTGGGCACCTCTTGGGTCTCGAATCCCGGCCACAATTGCTGCCGGTGCCCACTCGGCGGGTGCAGCCCGTGCCTACGGGGGACCCGCAGGAGGGGCGGTGGGCTTTCCTGGTCCACCCGGTGGACCTGCGCAACTACCCCGAAATGGATATCAGCTTCCAGGCCTTTTCAGTGGGCGAGATCGGTGAGATGGTTGAACGCTTCAATGATCTGCTCGAGCCATTTGTGGCCGGGTCCATGCGCCTGGTTGCCGATGACGGCAAGACGGCTTATGGCGAGTTTGTGGTGGTGCCACGCACGGCGGATCAATTGCTGGCGATGCCGCACGAGCAGGCGATGGCCGAGGTGCGTCGGGCACTCGATATCGCCCGGGAGCGGGGGGCCCAGATCGTTGGTCTCGGAGCCTACACTTCAGTGGTTACCCGGGGGGGGCTGCATCTGAAGAACCCCGGTGTCGCCATCACCACGGGCAACAGCTACACGGTGGTCTCGGCTGTCGATTCGATCTACAGAGCCGTGCGGGAACTGGGCACGGGCCTACGGGATGCGACCATCGCGGTAGTGGGCGCCACCGGTGCGATCGGTCGGGCCGTGGCGATTCTGTTGTCGGAAGAGGTCGGGCGGCTGGTGCTGATTGGCAATCCAGCCCGGCCGGAGCAGAGTCGCAAGCGACTCGCCAAGGTGGCGGCGGACGCCTGCCGGCATCTGGCGCAGCGGATTCACGAGGGTCAGGCCTTCCCGGCGGGTACGATTGGGCATGCCATGCTCACGCTGGGTCAGGTGCCGACACCCGACGCCGAACAGGAGGACTTCCTGGCGCTGGCCGATGCACTCGAACAGGATGGCCGTCTGGTGATTTCGACTGCCATCGATGACGTGCTGCCTGAGGCCGACCTGGTGGTGACCGCCACCAGCAGCGTCGAAGGATTGGTCACGCCACAGAACTTGAAGTTTGGGGCGGCTGTGTGCGACCTGTCCCGACCGCCGAATGTCTCCCGGGCGGTGAAGGAGGCCCGGCCGGACGTGCTGGTTATCGATGGCGGGGTCGTGGCCGTGCCGGGGCTGGCCGACCTGGGCTGGCGCTTCGGGTTTGAGCCGGGTCTGGCTTACGCCTGCATGGCGGAGACGATGATCCTGGGGCTGGAGCACCGCTACGCGGACCTGTCCGTCGGGACGGACCTGAACCTGCCGACCATCGTGGAGCTGAGGGATGTGGGGGCCCGGCTTGGGTTCCGGCTGGCGCAGCTGCGCAGCTTCGACCGGCCGCTGTCCGATGCCGAGTGGGCCAGCCTCCGGGAGGCCAGGAGCCGGGTGCTGGATCCGGTCGGGGACGACTGAGGCTCCCTTGAGGCTGCCCTGATGCCTCCTTGATGCCTCCTTGATGCCCCTTTGATGCCCCCTTGATGCCCCCTTGATGCCCATCTGATGCCCTCTTGATGCCCACCTGGTGCCCACTTAATGCCCACTTAATGCCTCCTGATGCTCCCCTGAGGCCTCTTTATCTCTACCGGGCTTGAGCACATGACGATCGAGGATGCCCGAAAGGTGAAGGTGGTTCTGACCGTCGGTGGCCTTAGCCCGTGGTGGCCCACCGCATTTCCAGCGACATCACTGCGGTCTAAGTGGCGGTAGAACCGGAACTGGGCGACAAGATCAAGCGCAAGTGGGATCTCAAACGTCATGGTGTCGTTCCGCTGGTAGTGGGCCATGGCTCTATCGGGAAGTGGTCGGTCTACTCCACGAATACCTGGACGGCCTGCTCCGGGAGAATCCCGACACGCTGGTTAACCTGCTAGTCCCGGTGGTGTCACCAACGAACCCTTCGACAACTACTTGCTGGATCGAGCCACGAGTACAGTATTGTTCGCAAGAGCGGCAAGCCCGGAAGGGTTTGCCGCTCTTGTGTTGTATGCCTCAGGGCTGTCTTCTGTTCTGGGGTCGGCTATTGGGAATAGATTTAAGCCCAATTGACGGAGCATCGCCAGACATACCAGCAACAGAACCTGCACGACAGCCCACAGAGCGAGGTGACTCACAACCCAAAAACCACTCATAAGACAAGCACCACCCTCTTCTGGAGCATTCAGCGAGCATGCTTGCTGCTGGTATCGTCAGGTTTCAGGCTGCGGCCGCTATGGCTTGTCCGAGCAGAATGGAGCACGCCACGGCTACCAGGGCGGTCAGATAGAGAGGGAGCACTTCCTGGAGGGGGCTGAAGGTCAACCCGGCCAGACCCCGGACCATCTGGGGTCGCGCCAGTTCGAGGGCCAGCAGACCTAGCACAGCCAGGCGGACCAGGGTCCAAGGGCTCACCCTCTCACGGGTCAAGGCGCGGAAACAGTGGCGCTCGGTCTGCTTGCCCTTCGCCACCGCCCTGGCGGCACACATCCTGCAGAAATCGTAGTCCGATGGACTGTCGCCAGATCGCCAGCCCCGCCATGGTGCTGGCACTCTCCCGGCCCTCGTGTTCAGAGAGGTTCAATTGGATTTGCTTGCGAGTCGTCACGATCATTCACGCCCTCCCTGCCAGTAGATGGCGACGGTGGCTTCAACCGCACCAGGCGCCCGGAAGACAGTGATCTCGCGAATCAGGTGCCGCAGCACCTGTCGCTGTTCCGACAGGGACAGTAGAGTCCAACTGCTATCCTGCGGGGGCAGGAGGGTGGAGTCCCGCGCCGAACCCAGGGCTATCAACCGCTGGCTGGCGTGGGCCACTGCTTGTGCGGCTTCGGCTGACTGAGCCATGACGTTATCGCGCAACATCCCGAACGTATGGGCATCGAGTGCTCCGGCAGCATAGTCCCGGCCCATGCGGGCGAGGCGCTGTTCCAGCCGCAGGGCTCGCTGCCGGAGTACCCCAGCCACGGCCTCGGCCTTCGCCGCCTCTGCGGCGGCGAAGG
>DAHVXO010000181.1 GCA_027356675.1 Symbiobacteriaceae bacterium
GGTCTTTGGCCACGGCGACTATTGCCTGCCCAACGTGATGACCCTGGGATGGACGGCCTCCGGCGTCATCGACTGGTCCCGGGGCGGCTGGACCGACCGCCGGGTAGACCTGGCGGCTGGTGTTTGGACAATCCGCTACAACCTGGGCGGGGGCGCCTACTGCGACACCTTTCTTGCGGCCTATGGCTATGCGGAATCAGCGGATAGCCTGACCCAGTTCGAAGCCTTGTGGCTGTTGACATGAGCAAAACACGCGTGATAAACTTATTGGGTCCCCAGCACGTGCCCTGGATTTCCTGTGGGCACGATCCGGTGGCAACCGCACGGAATGGGTCCCAAACCGCAGCGCCATGCTGCGTACCCAGGACGGCGAGTCTACATTTCGGAGGTGCCAGTGTTGGATTACGCAATCGTTGAGACTGGTGGTAAGCAGTACCGGGTTCAGGCCGGCGAGACCGTCCGCATCGAGAAGCTCGAAGCGGCCGCAGGTGAAGCCGTCGTGCTGGACAAGGTCCTGGCTGTCAGCAAGGGCGGCACGCTCACCGTCGGCGCTCCCTACATCGAGGGTGCGAAGGTGACCGGCTCCGTTCAGCACCAGGGCAAGGGCCCGAAGATCATCGTCTTTAAGTACCACAACAAGGTGAACTACCGCCGCAAGACCGGCCATCGCCAGGCTTACACGGCCGTCACCATCGGCGCAATCGAGGCGTAAACCCGTGATTGAGGTCCAGGTGCGGCGCATGCAGGACGGCGCCATCGCCGAACTGCGGGTGAAGGGACATGCCGGCTATGCCGACCACGGTCAGGACATCGTCTGTGCAGGGGTTACAGCGCTCGTTGTCACCGCTCTGATCGGCCTCAAGCGAGTGGCGGGCCATCCCCACGACGGGAAGGCCACGGCCGGTAGCATGTATTGTCGACTCAAACCCGGGGGTTCGGCCGATTCGGCCGCCAGGGCCCAAGTGATCCTGGAGACCACGGTGCTCGGGCTCAGCGATCTTGCCAAAGACTATAAGGACTTTGTCCGTGTAACAGAAGGAGGTTGAAAGCTGTGTTTCTTCAGCTTTTCGCGCATAAGAAGGGCGTCGGCTCGTCCCGCAACGGACGTGACTCCAACCCGCAGTTCCTGGGCGTCAAGAAGTATGACGGCGAGGTCGTCACGACCGGTTCCATCCTGGTCCGGCAGCGTGGCACCAAGGTTCATCCCGGTGCTAACGTTGGCGTGGGCAGTGACGACACCCTGTTCGCCCTGGTGGACGGCACCGTGAAGTTCGGTCGCAAGGATAAGGACCGCAAGCTCGTGAATGTGGTTCCGCTCGAGGTACCGGTCACGGCGTAATTTGCTGCCAGACCGCGCCCCAGCACCGAGCACGGTGCTGGGGCTTCTTAGGTACAGGGGGGGTTCCGGCGATGGTCGAGGACCCGATGGCCCAGGCAGTCAGCCTGCTCCGGTCGCAGCGGCACAGCATCATGAATCACCTGCAGGTCCTCTCCGGCTGGCTGCAACTGCAGCGCCCCGACCGGGCGGCGCAGTACATCGATGCCCTGGCTGCCCGCCTCGCGGCTGACGCCGAGGCCCTTCGCCGGGTACCGCCCGAGACTGGGTTTCTGGTCCTGGGCATCGCTCTGGAGGCAGAGATTTACGGGGTCGCGGTGGATTGGCAGGTCCACGGCCCAGTAGCGACCCTGACTCCGGATGCCACGGCAGTGTTTCAGGCACAGATGCGCGCTGCCCTCAAGTTGGTTTCTACGGCCCCGGAACCGGCGCGGCGGGTCGCCGTGACCCTTGGTCCCGGGAGCGGTGCGAGCATACATACGCTCCCATCAGAGGGCGAAGGCTAGAACGTATTACGGTTCAGGATGTGAATTCCATGTTTGTCGATGTAGCGCGCATATACGTCAAGGGTGGCGACGGTGGACGTGGCTCCAACGCGGTGCGCCGGGAGAAGTTCGTGCCCGCTGGCGGCCCCTGGGGCGGTGACGGCGGACGCGGCGGCAATGTGATTTTCGTGGTGGACTCCGGGCTCAATACCCTGGTGGACTTCAAGTACCACAAGCACTTCAAGGCCACGAAGGGTCAGATGGGCGACACCAAGGGCATGCACGGCGCCGCCGCCGGTGATATGGTCGTCAAGGTGCCACCGGGTACCGTGGTGAAGAACGACGACAACGGCGAGGTGCTCTTCGACCTGATCGAGCCCGGCCAGCGGGTCGTTGTGGCCAAGGGCGGGCGTGGCGGGCGCGGGAACATGCGCTTCTGGAGCGCCCAGAACAAGATGCCGACGTTCTACGAGAAGGGCGAGCCCGGCGAGGAGCATTACCTTCTGCTGGAGCTGAAGGTCATTGCCGATGCGGGGCTGGTCGGCTTCCCCAACGCGGGCAAGTCTACTTTTCTTTCGCGCGTGAGCGCCGCCAGGCCCAAGATCGCCAACTACCCCTTCACGACGCTGGGCCCGATTCTGGGCGTGGTGGAGGTCGGGGACGGGCGCTCCTTCGTGCTGGCGGACATCCCGGGGCTTATCGAAGGCGCCAGCGAAGGCGTTGGGCTCGGGCACGAGTTCCTGCGGCACATCGAGCGCACCCGGGTCCTGATTCATGTGCTGGACGGCGGCGGCACCGAGGGGCGCGATCCGCTTGAGGACTTCGCGATCATCCAACGGGAGCTGGAGCAGTTCAATCCCGAACTGGCCACCCGGCCCACGGTGGTTGCCTTTAACAAGATGGACCTGACCGAGGCACAGGAGAACCTGCCGCGGGTCAAGACCGAGTTGGAAGGCCGGGGGTACAAGGTTTTCCCGATCTCCGGCGTGACCGGTGAGGGCTTGCGCCCCTTGCTGCAGGCCGCGGCGGACGCCATTATCGCCCACGTGCCCCCGGCGCCTCTCGCCGCACCGTTGGAAAAGGTCTACCGGCCCGTGGAGGACGAATTCCAGATCCACCGGGAGAACAACATCTGGGTTGTGACGGGCAAGGAAGTCGAGAAGCTCGTCGCCATGACCATGTGGGAGAACGATGAGGCGGTCAAGCGCTTCGCCCGCATTTTGAAGACCAAGGGCATCGAGAAGGCCCTGCGCCACCACGGCGCCCAGGATGGCGACTCGGTGCGCGTGGTCGACATCGAGTTTGAACTCAGTTCCGAGACGGTTTGAGTATAAAGGAACGATTGCGGTATGGAATTGCGGGGCAAGCAGAAGCGTTTCTTACGGGCCATGGGTGTCACCATGAATCCGATTCTGACCATCGGCAAGGACGGCGTCTCTCAGAACACGATTACCCAGGCACAGGGGGCGCTACAGGTGCGCGAACTCATTAAGGGCCGCGTGCTGAACACTTCACCTGAGGGCCAGGCGGAGACTGCCACGGCCATTGCCGAAGCCACCTACGCCGAACTGGTGCAGGTGGTCGGCCGGACCTTTCTCCTGTATAAGGAGAACAGCGAGGAGCCGAAGATTCTGTTACCACGGTAGGTGCTGGCCATGTACGTGGGCATCCTGGGGGGCACATTCGACCCGATC
>DAHVXO010000195.1 GCA_027356675.1 Symbiobacteriaceae bacterium
TCAGACGGCAGTCGATGCCGGTGTGGATCCGGCTCTCCCCGAACAGCTTCCTTTCAAGCTGCCGCTGAAAGTGGTAGGAGCGGTCCGGCTGCTGCGGATGGCGGATAGCGCCGATAAGCTGTCCCCGGAGACGATTGCCGCTATGCTCAATCCACAGTTTGAGTACGTACGGCTCCCTATTTCGCGCACGGAACGGTGGGAGAGTTGCGAGGACCAGAAAGACGACCAGGGGCAGGTCGTCAAGGACGAGCAGGGGAACTCGGTGCAAAACTGCTCGGTAAGCACCGACACCTCTACGGGAGAGGTCCGCGTCTTGCAGCAAGTCCTCACCTGGGACGGAACTACGACGTTTCACTATAAGAAGGAAACTCGTAGCTACACCGAGGGCAATAAGGAGATCACACAGGAGAGCTGGGTGCTGGAGCGGCAAGAGTTTGTGCCGACGACGGATCGGCTCTTTGCTGTCTTTACCTACTTTCAGCTCACTCCGCCGGAACAGTGGCTGGAACAGTATTACCATTTCTTACAGGGCGCTGACATTGATCCTACGGGAAACCTGTGGTCCGGTGGCGGGGGCAGTGCGGTCCCCACGCAGGCCTATGAGGGCGACCCTGGGCTCCCGAAAGACGGGTGGTACTGGCCAGTTCCATCCTCAACGGTAATCACTGATCCCTTCGGCTGGCGGATCCACCCGATTCGCCAGACAAGGAACTTTCACACGGGGATCGACATCGGGGCCGGTTATGGCGCCCCACTGGTGGCTGCGCGTCCCGGCGTTGTGACATTCGCACAGACTGGCTACAACGATGGATATGGCAATCGGGTCGTGATCGCGTTGGATAACGGTGCAAGCGCGACCTACAACCATCTCAGTCGGATCAATGTTCGGGAGGGTCAAGCGGTGTCGGCCACCGAGGTCATCGGCTGGACGGGCTCGACGGGAAACTCCACGGGTCCTCACTTGCATTTCGAGATTCTGGTAGATGGCCAGGCCGTCGATCCCTGGCCTTACGTGGGGAGGTAGAGTCTGCTTGCCGGCGATCAAGACGGAGAAGCTGTTACACATGTTTGTCTTAATGCAGAAGGTCTCCTGGCCGTTGATCATATTGGCTTTTGCCATGCTCGTTGTGGTCTTTGCTATTGGGCCCGGGAAGCTAAACAGGGTTTCGGGTGGACCACTTGCAGCCACGCTGCTGGGAACGGCTCTGTTTTTCCACTGTATCGTTCTGGCGGCCTGGTGGGGTCCTGCCCTGCTGGGTGCCCAGACACCGAACTAGCGGGGGGTGGCGGCCGTACGCGCAGTAGTACAAGCCGAAGCTGCCCAACTGCTGGCCGATCCCCTGATTGGCGCACTGGTACAGCGTTTGATTCGAGCAAGCACGGCAGCATGGGATCATTCGCTCCAGACGGCAGAAATGGCCGGGCGCCTGATGAAAGCCACCGGCGGGTCTGAACGAGATGTGCTCGACGCCGTGCGGGGCGGGCTCCTTCACGATGTGGGAAAAGCCACGCTCCCTCCCGACGTGCTCAACAAGCCCGGGATCCTGTCCCCGGAGGAGTGGGAGATGACAAAGACCCACCCCAAGGTGGGCTACGACCTGCTTTCCCCCTTCTGCAGGCAGAGTCCCCTCCTGAATGATCGAATTCTGGATGTGGTCCTGCATCACCATGAACGGTACGATGGCAGCGGATATCCGGACTGTCTGAGTGGTGGTGCAGTAGCACCGTTAACGACCGCAACAGCCGTAGCCGACGTCTGGGATGCGCTCACTTCTGCACGTTCATACAGGGCGCCCTATCCAAGGGAAAAGGCCCTCGTGATTCTGAGTTCGTCAGACCTGGATCACAGATATGTGGCTGCCTTATTGCGTCTCGTTAGCGCCGAAGCCACAAGCTGAACCGTAGTGGAGACATGGTTCGATCGCAACCACTACTTGCCAATTGTATGGTGCTGACGCTACAATGGGGCGATGTTCTGCGGAGTCAGGGCGCAGGCAGGTAGTTTCGGGTAGGGAGTTGGGGCTCGGGCTGGGAAGTGTGTTCCCTGCTTGGAGCCCTTCTCGCTTTCTCGGCCGAAACCGCCGGCGCAAAGAAAGAAGCGCCTCGGGGCTTGGGCTCCGGGCGTCGAAGGGGCAGGTGATTTGAAGATGGAGGAGCGTCTCCGAGTTCTTTTGGAGCTTATCCAGTCGCTTGGCAGGATCGAAGTCCTTGCAGGCTATCCAAATGCCGAGGTTGTGGTTCGATTGCCTAGAGAACAGTTGGTCGGATTGGCCAGTCCCCCGGGTGTAGTACTGGAGGCCTTACCAGACAAACCAGAACCCCCGCTCGACATGCTGCTCACCCTGCCCGAGGCGGTCCAGGAAGCCCATGCTCAAGGTCATACGGCGGTTGAGTATTCCCATCTCTGGGCAGATGTCAAAGGGGTGGAGGCGAACCCGAAACGACCGGGCCGGCCGAAGCGTTTTGTGGAAGGGCAGGACGTGTTCTTGCGTGGCAAGGTATGGTTAATTACCCGGCGGGCACTCCATCGGCGGTTGCAGGAAAGAGCGGAGGGACCTGGCCCCCGGCCAAAGGATCCAGGCCCGGAAGCCCGGCGGGGCGCCCAGTAGTTGAGAAGTTATCCCAGTCGCGCCCAGCACAAGGGGCCGGGAAGTGCCCTCCCCGGCTTTCGGTTAGCTGATGTACGTAAATGGCGCAACTTCCCTACACCGGGAGACGCGTCACCCCGGTCCTGGCCGCCCGATTGTCCCCAGCCGTTCCTCATACCGGAGTTGCCCCCGCTCACATCTGCTGCCTTCACGTGTTTAGGACCTGCAGCTTCCGATCCGCAGCGTGCTCGCTGCCCACGCCATAGTACCTGGGTTAGTACAGGCTCGGTCCTCCCGCCATGGTGAGGGCCTGCCCTCATTCTTGACCGGTGGCGGTTGCTCTAAACCAGGCGGACTAGCGGATGATGGGCTTCCACTCTTCAAACGGCTTGTTGTCCTCGCCGCGCCGCAGGTAGTCCGTAATCTTCTGCTCAACCTCGCCAGTGCTTTCGTTCAGCCGAAAGCGATGTTTCGCCATGGAATCCGCCTTCATGACGATATCAAAGGCGTCCTTGATGAAGAAGCGAGCACGGCTGATGGACCGGCGGTCCCGTGCGGTGCTCTTCTTGTCACGGGAAGCCTTGAGCTCGATGGCCAGCGCCCGGCCGAGGCTCTGCATTCGCTTTTCAAGGGTTTCGACGATCAACCGATCAATCGCATTCCCGATAGCGCTGCGCGAGACATAGTACCGTTTCCCGATGGTGGTCGGGTCCCAACGGTCGACCATTACGGCCATTTCATGGGCAAGGTCCAGCCGTTCTGCGTTCTCCGGCTCAAGCAGGGCTCGAAGTGCTTGTGAGGTACCGGGGTTATACTGACCGTCCGGCACCTTCATGTCGGCCGGCACGAGTTTCGTCTCCAATCGGTCCATGTCCCGGCGGAGTTTGCGAACTTCCTGATCACGCTCGTTGAGCTTCCGTGCCTTTTCAGTTCCGTCTTGGAGAGCCCAGTCATAATCACGGCGGACTCTATCCACGAGGTCTCCAAGGCGATTGACCTCGGCCCTGAGCAGCTGATTCTCTTGGCGGAGCCCCGCTACATCATCGGATGCGGGCCTTGAGTGCTCTGGATTCGCCCCGGGGGCCGATTCCCTCGCACTAGGTTCGGCATGGGTGACCGCAGCGCTAACCCCAAGCACGTCCGGAATTCCCTCGGGTAGCTGAATGCCCTTGGAATAGGCGAAAGCGACCAGGTCTTCTCTACGCCATACCGGACCGCTTGCCAACTCGGCAATGGGTTTCGGGAAGGTCCGCCGGCTCAGTGCACCGGCGACGCGCTTCCGGTCCCACCCCAATAGCACTGCGGCTTCCGTGGCGCCCAGAAGAGGTTGATTGACATTGGGTTCTCGCTTCGTGCGGGGCATCGCAACCACCTCGTTGTAATTTACAACAAGCCGCGGCAAACCTCCTTTCTCCAGCAGATGATTCGTCGTAGCGGTGTAGGGAAGCGTCTTGTGACTGTGATACAGTTGATAAGTGAAGCATACGTCTGGTATGATGGATGCGGGATCGTTCTGGCGGTGCTCTCGCCGGTGACTGAAACCTTGAAGGGCGTTCACGCCCGACGCTGCAGGGATACCTGCAAAGGCACTGTTATTCGATAGGGTTTTCCAGGGAAGGCTGTCGTGACACGGCGGCTTTTTTGTTTTCCTGGGGACTGGATCTACGGCACTACGTTACACGGAGGTGGTTGCGTGGCTGGGATGATCGAAGTAAGTGGCGTCCAGCACGTCGCTATGACCCTGGCGGAATGGGACCGGACCCACGCCGAATTCAAGGGGGTCATTACCGCCCAGACCCGGGAGTTCCGTCCATGGGTATTCGCGGAGTTGCCGGTAGGAACCAAGACCATTCTTCGCTGGATTGACGGCAGCGGTACTTGCCTACTGCCTGTTCAAATCACAGACTGACCCGCTACGGCAACCTCGGCCCGGAAGCGGTAGGTATCGTTATCACCCCACCAGGGGGCTTGGCGCTCCCTGGAACAGGGGGGGCTTGTGCCTTCGGCGGGAGTAAGTCGGAGGGCATGAGGACATGGGCACTGTTATGGATCTTGAGACGCTGACGCCGGCGCCGATTTCACGCCTCCCAGGAAACCCCAAAGCAAAGCCTCCGGTACCAATCCTAGACGTGCTTCGTACAGCCAGCATCTACGCAGTAGGTGAGGCGATGGAAGCAGGGGAGTGGGAGCGTGCCGCCGAGCTGGCTCACCAGGCAGGGTTAGAGGAGATTGCCTGGGAGATCGAAGGGGGGGACTGGGTCCAGGCCCAGGACTGGTATTACGAAGAGCTTCTCCTACAGAAACGGCGCGAGACGGGCTTCGGTTTTTTCCATGCGATCCCCGACCGTACGGACTTCCTAAAGTACATTCCCCATAGCGGGCATGTACTGGTCAGCGCCTATCGGCTGGCTGAGTCGGGGAAGGGCGCCCCAATCTGGCGGAACATCAACCAGGCGAAGGAGGTTATCCTTGACTCGGGGCAGATCAGCCTCTTGAAGCTTGCCGCCAAGCAAATTCAGGGGCAGCCGGAGGCGTCGACAGGCAGGACAACCCGACAGCTCTCCTTGCTCACGAGCAGTCTGCACCAGAAGGTAGTCGACCGCATGACCCAGCAACATCTCCTCCCCCGGGTTGCGGAGACTCTCTACTGGGCTGGGGTCAAGAAGGGCTACTGTGCTATGTTGGACCACCCTTGCGAGCCGTTCTTGCTTGATAAGGTGGGGCTCAAGGTTCAGGATGCCGTCGAGATGACCGTGGCAAACGCCATCAAGTGGCGGGATGTCGAGCTACCGCCCGGCTGGACGAAGATCTACGTTGTCCAGGGGTGGG
>DAHVXO010000204.1 GCA_027356675.1 Symbiobacteriaceae bacterium
GTGCCCGCCGCCTGGGCCTCCACTGGGTGCAAAAGCTGGTGTTCCGGCAGTTGTTGCCCCGCCCCCGGCTGCTGAAGGCGGTGGTCAAGGTCGGCCGGGTAGCCGAGCGGCTGGGGCTGCGCGACTGGGCGGAGCGCGCCGGGGTACTCAAGCGCTGGCCGGCCCTGGAGCGTGCCAACCGGACCGGCCCGAGGCTGCCTGCAGTCACCGCGCGCGCACTGATCGGCCCCGTGGCCCGGCCCGCCCAGCCACGGGCCCGAGTCGCCTACTTCATCGCCTGCACGAAGGAGTTTCTGTACCCGGAAGCGGCGCGGGCCACGGTCCGGGTCCTGGAGGCCAACGATGTGGAGATCATTCTCCCGCCGGCGGTCTGCTGTGGCCTGCCCAACCAGTCCGGGGGCGATGTGGCAGGGGCGCAGGCCCTCGCCCGGCAGAACGTGCGGTACCTACAGGGTCTGAACGTGGATGCCATCATCGTCGACGAGGGCTCTTGCGCCAGCCATATGCTCGACTACGCGGACCTGTTGGCCGACACACCTGAGGCACAAGCCGCCGCAGCGGTCCAGGCAAAGGTCGTGGACCTGGCGACCTTTCTCGACCGCCTCGGACTGCGACCGCCGGGGCCGTTGCCCGTGCGGGTCACGTGGCACGATCCCTGCAGCCTCAAATATTACATGCAGGCCGCAGCGGCACCCCGGCGCCTGCTGGCAGCTGTGCCCGGCGTTCAGTTCGTGGAGGCGAAGGATGCCGCCATGTGCTGCGGCGGCGCTGGGGCGGTCATGATCACGCAGCCCGGGCTGTCCGACGAGGTCCTGTCGGTGAAAATGGACGGCTTCGCGGCGACCGAGGCGCAGTATGTGGTCACCATGTCGCCCTCGTGTATGATGCAGCTCCAGCGCGGTGCGCGGGAGCGGGGTCTGGGCGCCAAGGTGTTGTATCTCTCTGAGTTCCTGGAGCTGGCGTACAAGACTGTCGGCCAGTAAAAGCTCGGGCGCCCCCGTACCAAAGGGGCGGCCGCAAGCTTACACCTTGTACATCTGGTTTTGGTATTCCCGCAGCATCCGGTGGATGGAGAAGGCCTCCCGGGTGGTCCGGATGCTGCTGCGCATCATCTCCAGCCAGCGCGACCGGTCGTTGTAGTAGAGTGGCATCACCTTGCCCAGCAGGACATCGTACAACTCTTCAGCGTCCGCCGCGTCGCGGTCCGCCACAGCGGGCTTCCCGCCGAAGACCCAGCCGTTCTCGCCATCGAGGGCGGCCTCCGGCCACCAGCCGTCCGGGATGCTCATGTTGAGGACCCCGTTCATGGCGGCCTTCATGACGGATGTCCCGCTGGCCTCCAGCGGCCGAATCGGGTTGTTCAGCCAGACATCGCAGCCCCGGGTCAGCAGCCGACCGACCTTCATGTCGTAATCGGGCAGGAAGACCACGTGCTCCTTGTACTGCCGGCTCATCTCCACCAGCCGCTTGATCGTCTCCTTGGCCCCGCCGTCCCGGGGGTGGGCCTTGCCGGAGAAGACCAGGTTGATCTTCCCGGCGGTGATGGCCGGCGTAATCCGCTCAGGATCGTGGAAGATGAGGCTCGATCGCTTGTACGGCGCCGCCCGGCGGGCGAACCCGATCAGCAGGGCATTGGGGTCCAGCCACGTCCCGGTGCGGGAGTAAATCTCAGATAGCAGACGACGCTTGGCGGTTGAGTGTGCTGCCCACAGCTCATCGGGCGTCTCGGCCACGACGATGCCCTGGTCCTGCCAGGTGCCGGGGTGCACCCCGTTGGTGATGTGGATGATGGGCGCCGCGTCCTTCACGTCCTTCCACATGCCCCGTGCCGTCTCGCCGTGCAACTCGGCGACACCGTTCGCGATGCGGGAGAGGCGCAGGCCGGCCACAGTCATGTTGAAGGGTGCACCGCCGATGGCGCTCAACTGCTCCCGGGTCAGCCCGTTATTGGCGCCCATGTCCATCAGCAGATCCAGCGGATGGCTCTCGTTGCCCTCCGGGACCGGCGTATGCGTGGTAAAGACGATCTCCTCACGCACGGCCGCCCAGGCGTCCCAGAAGTCCTTGTCGGCGGCCATCTGCTCCCGGAAGAGTTCCGTCGCCGCCAATACCGCATGCCCTTCGTTAAAGTGGTAGACCTGCGGCTTGTAGCCCAGAGCCCGCAGCACTCGCACCCCGCCGATCCCGAGCACGATCTCCTGGGAGACGCGGTCGATGGCACCGCCGCCATACAACTGGGCCGTGATGAAGCGCTCGGCGTAGTCGTTCTCCGGCAGGTTCGTGTCCAGCAGATAAAGCGGGGCATTGCCGTAACGCCGCACGCACCATGCCTTGACCTTGACCACCTTCGCCCCGACCGCAACTTCCACCGTGACCTTGGTGTCCTCGAGGAAATCGTAGTGATACTCCGGGTATGTGTCGTACGGCAGGCCCTGTTCGCTGATCAACTGCGTCGTGTACCCCTGGCGCCACAAGATTCCGAGGGCGACCAGCGGCATATTCAAGTCCGCCGCACCCTTCAAGCAATCGCCGGCCAGAATGCCCAGGCCGCCGGCGTATATACGCAGCTCTTCATCGAGCCCGTATTCCATTGAAAAGTACGCAATCCGAGGATCCATACGCCTTCCTCCTCGTGGTCAAGTACGGCCGCGGCCGGTCCAGTGGGCCTGCGGCCGTTTTCGTCAGCAGGGGCTTCGACTGGTTTCCCATGGTACCCCCTCGCACTACCGGGTGGTTTGTGCGTTGCCTTCCAACACTCGATTGTACACGCCGATTGTCTGGTCGGCGATGTCCGGCCAGGTAAAGCGCTCCGCCACCGCACGCCTGCCGGCGGCGGCCAGCTGCCTGGCGCCCGCGGAATCGCTCAGCAACCCACCCATCGCTCTTGCCAAGGCATCGACATCGCCGGGCGGGACCTTGAGCCCGTCGACGCCGTGGTTTACGATCTCTGCCAATCCGCCGGTGTCACTAACGATGACCGGCGTTCCTGCCGCCATAATCTCCAAAGCCGTGATGCCAAAGGGTTCATACAGGCTGGGTACCAGCCCGCCCGCCGCGTGTCCCAGCCAGGCGGCCTTGTCGGCGTCGCTGACGTGCCCGACAAAATGCACCCGGTCGGTCACGGCTAGCGTACCAGCCAACTCACGCAATTCGGCTTCCATCGGCCCCTTCCCCGCGACCACAAGATGCGCCGGCGTCTCCAGGGATGCCAGGGCCCGAATGGCCACCTGCACGCCCTTTTCGATCACCAACCGGCCGATGTAGAAGAAGTATGGCCCGCCCAGTGCGACCGGGGACGGTCCCGCCGGCTCCTGCAGCTTCACGCCATTGTAGATGGCTGTCGGCGCCACGCGAAAACTATCCGCCACCTCCCGGGCCATAGCACCACTGACCGTGATCACCGCATCGGCGGCGGCCGTCAACTGCCACTCTTCCGCGTGGATGGCGGCCTGAATCGCTTCGCGAATCGCCTGGTTCCGCCCCTTCTCCGTGGCATGGATCGTGGCGACCACCGGCACGCCCCACCGGGCCTGCAGCGCCATGGCTGCCTGACCCACCAGCCAATCGTGCGCGTGGACTACGTCGAACGGGGCGGCTGCCGTGGCTGCGGCCACCAGCGACAAGTTGTACGCGTAGACCCACGAAAGGAAGTTGCCACCCTCCGGCGGACGCGGGACCCGATGGACGGTCATGCCGCCGGCCACCGCAACCCCGGGACCCTTGACCTCATCGGCCAGCGTGAGCACGTGGACGCTGTGCCCCTTGGCGACCAGCGCTTCACCCAGGTCAAACACGTGGCGGCCCAGGCCACCCACGTTGCCCGGCGGGAACTCCCAGGAGAGCATGAGAATGCGCACAGGGTCAGCGCCGACCACCGGACGGCGGGGGGCGAAGAGCGCCCGGGCGTCCAGGCCTGGGAATATGCCATCCGCGACCGCCACCGCGTCTGGATCGAGACGACCGTCCACCAGCGCCCAAAACCGCTTGAGATGGGTTTCTGCCCGCCGCCGGGCATACTGCACCGTCGTCCCGCTGGAGATGATGAACGGCCAGTCGGAGGACTGCGCCAGCAGCAGCTCCCGCGCTGCCTGGTCCAGCACCGGGTCGGGCAACGCGGAGCCCCGCACAAGATCCAGTATCTCCATTTCCGCCTCATGCAGGGCGGGCCAGAGAAAATCATTGGTGGGATTCAGCCAGAAGCGATGGTCGCCGTTCTCCCCCCAGGAGCCGGCGGGGAGGCGGACCAGTGGAGGCGCGGGGTTGGCTGCCAGGAAATCGGACGGGGTCACGGCCCGCACGCTGCCGTCCAGGCCGTTCCGGACTGCGATCTCCCGCAGCAGCGCTTCGATCCAGAGCGGGCCTTCGAACCACCAGTGCCCAAACAACTCGGCATCAAACGGGGTGACGACGAGACCCGTCCGCTGAGCCAGCAACGACACGTAATGCCGCGCATGCTCCAGCGTACGGGCAGCGGCCACGGCCGGATTATACGGCTCCTTATGCGGCCAGGTCCCCTCGACCCGGTAGTACTTGAGTCCGGTGTCCCCCCTGACTCGCCCTTCTACCAGCCACGGGGCGATCTCCGCCAGCGGCAGATCGTAACCCTCGTCCCGGTAGAACTCCCGGTAGGCCGGGTCCCCGGGATAACCAGATTTGCTGTCCCAGACCTGGCGCGCGGAAGACAGGTCGCGCGCAAAGGCTGCGACCCCACCGGGTGTACGCACGCAGGCGGCCCCGGACACCGGCGGCCAGGCTGCGTCCACCATCGTGGACTCGGTGACAAACCAGCGAATGCCCGCCGCGGCCAGCAGATGATCCTGGCCGGGGGCGTAGGCGCACTCCGGCAGCCACAGGCCCTCTGGCCGGTGGTTGAAGTGCCGTTGGAACTCCACGAGGCCGGCCTCGATCTGGGCGACCCGCCCGGCGTCGGTGGCGAGAAAGGGTAAGTAGCCATGGGTGCCTGCCGTGGTGAACAACTCGACCAGCCCGGCCTCAGCCAGACCCCGGAACCCGGCGATCAGATCGCCCTCCCGCCGGTCGAAGTCGGCCAGCAACTCGGCGTAGTGGTCCCGGTGGAAGGCGGCGGCAGCGGTCAGGTTATCCCCGGCATGCTGCACCGCCTGCCGCTCCGCCAGGGCCACCGTCCGCTCCAGGTGCCCGCGGCAGCGCGCGATCAAATCCACGTCACTCAACATCGCCAGGAGGGGCCCCGACAGCGAAATCGCCAGCCGTGCTGGGACCCCATCGCGTGCCAATCGCTCTAGCCCCGTCAAAAGGGGGAGGTACGTCTCAGCGACGGCTTCGTAGAGCCAGCGCTCCTCCAGAATCTCCGGCCCCATCGGCTTCACATACGGCAGATGCGCGTGCAAGATCAGAGCAAAGTCCACGGCTGCTGCCTCCTCGGCGCCAGGCCCACGCCCAGCGGCGGCCAAGCGAAATACGCTGCGGTGTCTCCTGGTCATCCGTCCTACGACCGGTGGTACTGCGACGCAAAGGCCGAATCATCCGTTCCCGGCAGCCAGGGCGTCTGCACGGTGGCGGCGGACAGAAGCGGCACAAAGCCGGCGCCCGACTCCTGGCCCAACTCGACATGGTATATGTACCCCGGCAGCAGATCTTCGATATAGACGGCCGACTCACCGGCCCCCGGCACGATCCGCCGCACTCCGCTCCCGTCGAGCAACTGCGCAACCGGGTGCCCGCTCAAGTCCGTTATGCGAATGGTCAAGCCTTGCTCCACACCACGCCAGTACACATAGATGGACCGGGCGGAGCGGACCATGACCCCCATCCGGGCCACGACCGCGGTATTGGCGTTCATGCGCCACCCTCCTCATGCTCGGCTGACTCCAACTCTGCCGCCGATACGCTGACCGCTGATTGGATAACCGCCTGGAACTCGGCGACGAACGCCTCCGTGCCCACCGCCGGCTCTGCGTACATGTGGAACACTGGCTGGATCGGGTCCGGGATCATGGCGACCCATTGTTCGTCGCGCCGGACCTTGACCCCGTCGATCAACTCCACGGTCGTTCCGCTGGTCGCCTCAATCAGATGCCGCATCACCTTGCCCTTGGCCTCCACCGGGCAGGGCACGGTCATGTGGGCAACGTTCGCCGCCGGCAAAGCCGCGACGATGCTGTCCAGCGCCTGGCCGCTCAGCGCGAGCAACTCCAGCAGCCGCACCGTGGCGAAGAGTCCGTCGAGACCTGGGTGGAAATCCGGGAAGACGTACGCCCCGGACTCATCCCCGGCGAACCTGACCTTGCGGCTGGCGCCGATCTGCATCAGGGAGCGCGCCCCGGTCTTGACCCGCAAGACCCGGTTGGCAGGTCCTGCGACCTGGTCGATGGCCGCTGAGGCAGTCACGGGTACCGCGACGCTCTCCCCACTGCGCTGCTCCAACGCCAGCGACGCAAACAGGTTCAGGGCCTGCTGCCCGGGGATGGGCCGCCCCTGGTTATCGACCAGATCGATCCGCTCGCCTGTGGGGTCGAACCACACGCCCAGGTCCGCCTTGATGCTGCTCACGAGCCCCCCAAGACGCTTCAGCGCACTGGCCACTTCCGCCTCGGTCTGGGAGAGCCGTTTGAAGTCGATCGCAGTATTCAGGGCGAGGTCCTGGCACCCCAGTTCGCCCAGAATCGACGGCATCAGCTGTGCGGCGGCGCCGTTGCCGTAGTCGAGCACCAGCCGAAACTGCCGCTTGTGGATGACGGCCGAATCGATGCGCTCCAGGAACCCGGTGCGATAGAAGTCCAGGACCTTGCTGGGGTAGGTAACCCGGCCAATTTCATCGGCCGGTACCTTGCGGGTGTCTTCCCGGACCAGCAGCGTCTCGATCTTCCGCTCCATATTCGTATCGATGTCGATACCCTTCGCATCCAGGAACTTAATCGTCACGCTACCCGGGCTGAATGGGTTCGCCAACAGGAAGACCCCGCCCTTGGCGCCCAGCGTGGCGATGGCATGGCGCGTGAGGGGCAGCGGCGAGCTCTCCAGGTTGAGCACCCGGATTCCCGACGAGCAGAGGCCGGCCATAATCGCCCGCTTCAGCATCACCGAGGCCGGGTATGTATCGCGGCTCACGCAGACCGTGTCGCCCCGCCCGAGCATAGACCCGAAGGCCTCGCCCAGCCGGACCGCCAGTTGCGGCGTCACTTCGATATTCCCGAGCCCGCTCACCCCGCCGGCCCCAAAGACCGCCTTGCCCTGGCGGTTCCCCCAGACCACGCTGCTGTTGATCTGAGCGCCTGCCTCAATCGTTTTATTGGGCCAGATTTTGACCCCGGGCTTGATGATGGCGCCCTCGCCCACCTGCGACTCGTCGCCGATGACGGCACCCTGCCCGATCGAAGCCCGTTGCCCCAGGATTACGCCCTTGGAAAGCCAGGAGGCCCGCACATCCGCCCCCTGACCGATGTACACCTGCGCCTGGGTCACGCTCCGCTTCATCTCGGCCATCTCATCGATGATCGTGTTGGGTCCCACGCACGTGTACTCGCCGACCCGGGCGCCCCGGCGCACCACGGCGCCGTCCCCGAGCACGATCGGGCTGCTGATTTCAGCGGTGGGGTCGATGACCACGCCGCGCCCCATCCAGATGCCCCGCCGAATCTCCTCGCCGGGGATATCGATCCGCACCTTGCCGGCCAGGCAGTCCTCGTTGGCCTGCAGGCACTGGGCCAGCGAGCCGATGTCGCACCAGTAATCCCGGCTGATGTACCCGTACATCGGCCGCCCCGCCGCCAGCAGTTTGGGGAAGATATCCTTGCTCCAGTCATAGACCACGCCGGGCTCCATCAAGCCAAAGACCTCGGGCTCCAGGACATAGATTCCCGTGTTGATGGTATCGCTAAAGACTTCCGACCACGACGGCTTCTCCAGGAACCGGACGATCCGCCCCTGCCCGTCGGTAATGACCACGCCAAACTCCAGCGGGTTCTCCACCCGGGTCAGGGCAAGGGTGGCGACCGACCCTTTCTTCTTATGGAAGCGGATGAGATCCGTCAGGTCCATGTCCGTCAAGGCATCGCCGGAAATGACGATGAACGTATCGTCCAGGTGTCCGGCGATCTGTCTGACGCTCCCGGCAGTACCCAGGGGCGTGGTTTCGACGGAATACGACATTTGGACCCCGAATTCGCTGCCGTCGCCGAAGTAGTCCTGGATCACGTCGGGTAGATATTGGAGGGTTGCAATGATCCCTTCAATCTTATGATGCTTCAGGAGTCTGACGATGTGCTCCATGACCGGGCGGTTTACGACGGGCACCATCGGCTTCGGGCGGCTGACCGTCAAAGGCCTTAGCCGCGTGCCCTCTCCGCCAGCCATTACGACTGCTTTCATGCAACCACACCTCCAGGCGCTGAGCTCAGTCCATCCGGATTAGTGACAATTCGGTACAAGTCTTCGGTTGCCCTTTCTTAATGTGAAGTTTAACAAAGTCGGCGGAATTCGGGGGGGTCGCGGCCTACTTTCCGTCCGGGACTTGCGGTAGGGGTGCAAGCTCACTATAATGTCATGGAGCGTTCAATTGAAATTTGTCGTCTCTTCATTCTGGAAAGGGGCCGCTGCTGTGCCGGATCTAGTTGTTGAAGCGTTGATTGAGATTCCCGCCGGGAGTCAAAATAAGTACGAGTTTGATAAGGAAAGAGGCGTTATTCGCCTGGATCGCGTACTCTACTCTCCAGTGCACTACCCAACCGACTATGGGTACGTCGATCACACCTTGGAGGAGGACGGTGACCCCATCGACGTCCTCGTCCTCGTCACCAATCCAACGGTGCCGGGGTGCATCATCGACTGCCGCATCATCGGCGTCCTCTCGATGGCCGATGACAAGGGCGTGGACAACAAACTGCTGGGGGTGCCGATCAAGGACCCCCGGTTTGACCAGGTCCGTGACCTGGCCGATGTGTCGCCGCACGTCCTGCGGGAGATCGAGCACTTCTTTCGCACCTACAAGCAGCTTGAGAACAAGCATACGGTGATCCGGGGCTGGCAAGGTAGCGCTGAGGCCGCGGCGGTCTTCGCTCGGGCCAAGGCGGCTTACCGGCCCGCGGTGAAGTGAGATGCGGCGGCCTGACTTGAAGAACCCTTGGGTGGCGGCGTTCTTCGCCTGGTTGCTTGCGTCGGCTTTCGTCGCCGGCGCCTTCGCCGCGTGGCAGTATTCGCACGGTCAGCCCATCAAATGGGACACAATTCGTGATGCCTCACTGATTGTGGCGCCGCTGGCACTCTTTCGCGCGTGGCGGGACCGGGGTCGCAAGGAGTAGCGGGGAGGGCTTGCATCATGAAAGAGCGGATTGCGGAGTTCGTACACGAGAAGGCCTATAAGCCCATGACTTTTGCCGAATTGGCAACGGCGTTGGGCCTTGCCGAAAAGCAGCACCCACAGTTGAAAAAGACCCTCCAGCAGATGGAGGCGACGGGCGAAGTCGTCCGGACGCGCACCGACTGCTACGGGGCGCCGGAGCGCATGAACTTGGCTGTGGGGCGGCTGCAAGGTCATCCCAAGGGCTTTGGCTTTCTGGTCTCCGATGACCCCGGCGCCGACGACATCTACATCGGGCGGGAGGCGCTCAATGGCGCCTGGCACGGTGACCGGATCGTGGCCCGGCTGAGCCCGCCGACCCGGGCGGGAGGGCGCGTCGAGGGCGAGGTGATCCGGATCCTGCAGCGCGCTAACCAGCGGGTCGTCGGGACCTTCGAGACCTCCAAGCACTCCGCCTACGTCACACCGGATGACCGGCGTCTGCCGGACGACATCATCATTCCCAAGGGCGCCACAAACGGTGCCAAGAGCGGGGAGAAGGTCGTCGTCCAGATCGTCGAATTCACGGAGGCCCGGCGCATCGCTGAGGGCCGCATTGTCGAGCGGCTCGGCATGAAGGGCCAGGTTGGGGTAGACATCGTCAGCGTCATCCGCAAGTTCGGGCTGCCGGAGGCCTTCCCGCCGCGTGTGCTCAAGGAAGCGGAGGAAATTCCCGAGGAGGTCCCAGCGGCCGTCATCACCGATGAGGGCCGGCGGGACCTGCGCGACTGGACGATCATCACCATCGACGGTGCGGATGCCAAGGATCTGGATGATGCCGTCAGTGTTCAGATGGTCGGAGAAGGCCTCTGGCGACTGGGCGTACACATAGCCGATGTGTCCTACTACGTCAAGGAAGGGTCGGCTCTCGATCAGGAGGCGTACAAGCGCGGCACCTCCGTTTATCTGGCTGACCGGGTTGTGCCCATGCTGCCGCCCCGGCTCTCCAACGGCATCTGCAGCCTCAACCCCCGGGTGGAGCGGCTGACAGTCTCGTGCGTCATGGAGATCAACCGAGAAGGCAAAATCCTTCGCTACGATATGCACCCGTCTGTGATCAAGACGACCGCCCGCATGACGTACACCGAAGTCAACGGGATTTTGGCCGGCGATGCCGAGCTGTCCCAGAAGTATGAGCCCCTGGTGCCGGTCCTCCAGGCGATGCAGGCCCTCATGGGCGTCCTGCGGGAGAAGCGGATCCGGCGCGGGGCCCTGGACTTCGATCTGCCCGAAGCCAAGGTGAAATTGAACGATGAAGGCTGGCCGGTCGAGATCCGCCGGGTCGATCGGGGCGTTTCTGAACGGATCATCGAGGAGTTCATGCTGGCCGCCAACGAGACCGTCGCCGAGCACTGCCAGACACGCGAGGTTCCATTCATGTTCCGGGTCCACGGCGAACCCGCCCCGGACCGGATCGCAGCCCTGCATGAGTTCCTGGCGCTCTTTGGCTACACCCTCAAGGTCCCGCGGGACGGCAGCATCACGCCGAAGATGCTGCAGGCGGTGACCGATTGGAGCCACGGCCGCCCGGAGGAGAACCTGATCAACTCCGTCCTGCTGCGAACCATGCGCCAGGCGATTTACAGCGAGGAGAACCTGGGGCACTTCGGCCTGGCAGCCGACTTCTACTGCCACTTCACCTCGCCGATTCGGCGCTACCCGGACCTTGTAGTGCACCGGGTGCTGCGGGCGATGCTGCTCGGCCCTCTGGGCGGCAAGCTGCAGCACAAGTGGGAGACCTGGATGCCGGAGGCGGCCCGGAACTCCTCCGACCGTGAGCGTCTGGCCGTAGAGGCCGAGCGCGAGACCATCGAGCTCAAGAAGGCCGAGTTTATGTCCGACAAGGTCGGCGAGGCGTTCGATGGCATCATCTCCGGGGTGAGCCAGTTCGGGTTCTTCGTGCAACTGCCGAACACGGTGGAGGGGCTCGTGCACGTCTCCACCCTGACCGATGATTACTATCACTTCCACGAGAAGTTCTACGCGCTCATCGGGGAGCGCACCCGGCGGCGGTTCCGTCTGGGCGACCCGGTGGTGGTGCGCCTGACGCGTGTGGACGTGGAGAACCGGCAGTTGGATTTCGGCGTGGATCTCGACCAGACGGCGCTGGACGTCGCCCGTGACGTGCCTCAGGAGACCCGTGCCAGGGCCCCGAAGAAGCGGGCTGCGGCTGCGCCATCGCAGCCCAGGCGGCCCGTTGCGGCGCAGCTGGCCGGGAGCGCCGAGAAGACCGGCCGCAAGCGCAAGCGCCGGCGTGGCAAGCGCCCGTTAGAGCAGGGGCGCGACACGGATACCGCTGAACTGCTCTCGACGCAGTCAGGCATGCCGGCGGGCCCATCATCACCAAAGCCTTCGGCGGCCCAGGTTCCGGCCCCCCCGCCGCAGGTCCCGAAGGCCAGGTCTACTGCCTCCAAGCAGGCTCCCGCCCCCGCCGCCCCGAAGCAGGCCCCGGTTGCACAACTCCCGCCGCCCGAGTCCAAGCCCCCGGCCGCTCAGCCGCCGGCGGCGGAAAAGCGGGTCCCCAAGGCCAGGCCATCCCGGTCATCCAAGGTCGATATGTGGGGTGTACCCGTCCCGGCCGGACGGCCACCGCGCACGCGCACCGAAGAGGATCCCGGCGTGGTCAACCC
>DAHVXO010000205.1 GCA_027356675.1 Symbiobacteriaceae bacterium
TGAGTACGTACGGCAGGGTCGAGCCCGTGAGCGCCAGGGTCGAGGTTCGGGAGACAGCACCCGGCATATTAGTCACGCAGTAGTGCACGACGCCCTCTTCGATATAGGTCGGATTCTGGTGGGTCGTCGGCCGGGAGGTCTCGGAGCAGCCGCCCTGGTCGATGGCGATGTCGACGAAGGCCGCACCCGGCAGCATGCTCTTGACCATCTCACGGGTGAGCACCTTCGGGGCGCGGGCGCCGGGGATCAGAACGGCACCAACCACGAGATCAGCATCGCGCACGGCCTCGGCAAGGTTACCGGGGCTGGAGAAGACGACCGAGGCCTGGCCCCAGAACAGATCATCCAGCACCCGCACCCGGTCGGGGTTGACTTCGAGAATGGTCACGTGGGCGCCCACGCCGACGGCCATGCGCGCAGCCTGCAGGCCGGCGGTGCCGCCGCCGATCACAACGACCTTACCCGCCGCCACACCGGGGGATCCCGAGAGCAGCGTACCACGGCCACCCATCGCCTTCTCAAGGCAGCGGGCACCGGCTTGCAACGCAAAGCGTCCGGCGATCTCACTCATGGGCTGCAGCAAAGGCAGGCGGTAGCCGTCGGGGCTCACGGTCTCATACGCGATGCCGATGACCCCACGCTCCATCAGGGCCCGGGTGACGGCGGGTTCAGCGGCGAGGTGCAGATAGGTGAAAAGGACCTGGCCCCGCCGGAGCAGCGGGAACTCCGCCTCCTGGGGCTCCTTAACCTTGACGATCATATCAGCGGCCGCGAAGACACCGGCTGCGGTCGGGACGATCTCGCCACCGGCCAGCATGTACTGGGCATCGAAGAACCCTGCGCCGTCGCCGGCACCCTGCTCAATGAGCACGCGATGACCGGCCTGGGTCAGAGACTGGCAGCCACTGGGCGTCAACGCAACCCGGTTCTCAAAGATCTTGATCTCCTTCGGCACGCCTACGATCATGGTCTCTCCCCCTGAATTTAGCTAAACCCTTGCTCCCATTGTCTCGTGCGGGAGAAGGACTTGACAATTGACATAGCTAATCATGTTTACTTGACAGTTTGTAAAGTCACCTGCTCGGGGGGATGCGCATGGTCACGGTTCAAGAGGTCCTGCTCCTGCCGGTGCTGCGGGGAGCCCAGGTGGTCGCGGGCCGGCGCGGGCTTCAGGCACCGGTACGCTGGTGCCATGTAGCAGAGGTGCTGGATATCGCGCGGCTCCTATCCGGGGGTGAACTCCTGCTGACCACCGGCCTGGCCTTGGATGTGGCACCGGCCCGCCAGGCCGCCTATATCGCCGATCTGCATGCCTCTGGCGTCGCTGGGTTGATGCTGGAGTTGAACCGGCCATTTCACACGGTCCCGCAGGCGCTGGTTGATGCGGCCGAGGGCGCCGGTCTGCCCCTGATCAGCCTCCCGTTCGACACCAAGTTCGTGCAGGTGACTGAAGCCGTGCACAGGCTGGTCCTGGGGCGGCAACCCGGGTCCCGCGACGCCGAACCGGCCAGTGCGGGTGAAGACGAGCAACTCCTGGCCGATCTCTGGGCCGAGCGGACCGGCGACGTGGGCACACTGAGGCGACGGCTCGCGGAGACTGGGCGCCGGCTTCCGGATCCGGCCTGGGCGGCGGTCCTGGTGGTGGACAGCAAGGCGCCGCCTGCGACTGTCCGGGCCGCCGCGGCGGAGTTGGGGGCGCGCACATGGGTCTATGGCGTACTGGGTGGTGAGGGACACCTGCTGGCCTTTGCCGCAGACCCCACTCCCCTGGCAGGGCGACTACGCACCCTGGCGCTGGGGCTCCCCTGGCCCACAGGCGTGAGTCGGGGCTTCGCGGACCCGGCCGCCGCCCCCCGGGCACTGGCTGAGGCGCAACAGACCATGCGGCTGCGTCGGATCCGCCCCACCCTGGACCCCCTGTCAGCCGAGATTGGCGTCTACCGCCTGGCCTTTGGCGGGGGCAACCTCGACCTGCAGGGGTTTGTCACCGAATGGCTGGGGCCGCTGATCCAGTATGACCGGATCCACAAGAGTGATCTGTGTGAGACCCTGCGCCTCCTCCTCGACGACCAGCTTGTAATGAACGTCGTCGCCGGGCGCCTGCATATTACCCGGCAGGGTCTCTATTACCGGGAGCAGCGGATTGCCGAGGTCCTGGGGCGCGACCTTGGTCACGTGGAGGTCCGCCTGTCCCTTTCGGTGGCCCTCCGCTTCTGGGATGTCCTGACAAGTGAGCAGGGGTAGACTGCAGTGTCAGTGCCGGTTTAGTTCTGGCGGCCTTGTAGAGGGGATCACGGTCAACGCCGTCTGCTCGGGGCCGACCTGGATGTCAACGGCGGGATGCTGATGGTGTAGCTTTGCGAGAAGGAACGGGCTCTTCACCGGGGAATTTCCCGTGGTAGGGAGTCCGATTCGTTTCGTACGAAGGATGATAGACTGTGAAGACTCGCCCTGCTCGCAGTGAAGTACCGATTGAGCAAACATGGGACCTGACGCCGCTGTACCCCACCGTCGCCCACTGGGAGTCCGACATCGCCATTGTCGAAGCCGAGGCGGCTCAGATGGACACCTATCGGGGTCGTCTGGGCACCGATGGCGCCACGCTGCTCGCCTGTCTGCTGGCCCGAGACGTTCTCGGGGAGCGACTGCTCAAGGTGACCCGGTATGCCTCGAACCGCCTGGCTGTCGAGGGCAGCGCGCCGGAGCCCCAGGGGCTGAACGCCCGCGCCGGTGCCCTGAACGCAAAGGTGCAAGGGGCGCTGGCGTTTGTTGCTTCGGAAGTACCCGCGATTCCCGATGAGACCTTCGCCGCTTTCCTGGCGGCCGCACCGGGCCTTGCGGCCTACCGTCAGCATCTAGAGTCGCTCAGGGCGACCCGCGCCCACATGCTAGCACCCGAGACCGAGACCGTCTTGGCGGCGTTGGGGCAGCCCCTGGATGCGCCCCACCTGATCCATCTGGCAATCACGGGGGCCGACATGCGTTTCCCGCCGATCCAGGACGCCGACGGCGAGAGTGTGGCGATGTCCGTCGCCCGCTACGGCCGCCTGGCTTCCTCCCCTGACCGAGAGGTGCGGCGGCGTGCCTACGAATCCCTGGCAGCCGGCTACGATGGGCACAAGACCGCCCTCGCAACTGCACTGGCCAACCACGTCAACAAGTCGGTGACCATGGCGCGCCTGCGCGGGTATGGCTCGGCCCTGGAGGCCGCGCTGGCCCTATCCAAGGTGCCCGTGAGCGTCTACGACAACGTACTGGACACCATCTTCCATGGGGCGGCCCCCCACGTCCGCCGTTACGCCCGCCTGCGCCAGCGGGTGCTTGGGCTCGATCGGGTGATGCGGTACGACATGACCGCTCCCCTGGATCCCGGATACGACGCCACGCTTTCATATGCCGATGGCGTCGCGGTAATCAAGGCGGGACTGGCACCTCTGGGACCAGAGTACGCGGCGATCCTGGACCAGGCAGTCGCCGAGCGCTGGATCGACCGGGCCGACAACGAGGGAAAGTCTCACGGGGCGTTCAACTCCGGCATCTACGGCTGGCATCCGGTGATCATGATGACCTGGCAGGATAAGGCGCGGGATACCTTCACCCTGGCCCATGAGCTGGGCCACTGCGGCCACCGCGTACTCTCCATGCGGAGCCAAAACTTCACCAACAGCGGCCTGATCAACACTGGCCGGTTCTTTCTGGAGGCGCCCTCCACCACCAACGAGGCGCTGCTCGGACAGCACCTGCTCGCCACTACAACCGATGTCCGCAAGCGCCGGTACATCATCGAGGCTTTCCTGGGGACGTTCATGCACAACATGGTGACGCACCTGCTGGAGGCGGCCTTCGAGCGGCGGGTCTTCGCCGTGGCCGAGGCGGGCAAGCCTGTGACGCTCAAGGTCCTCACCGCCCTCCAGGGCGAAGTCATGGCGGAGTTCTACGGCGATGCAGTCGTGGTCACCGACGCAGACCGCCTGACCTGGGAGACCGTCCCGCATTTCTACATGGGGTTCTACCCGCTGGTCTACGCGGCGGGGCTATCCGCCGGGTGCGCCGTGGCCGAAGCGATCACGCGGGAGGGGGAGCCCGCCGTGCAGCGCTGGCTCCAGACCCTCAGGGCCGGGTCCACGCTTGATCCGCTGGACCTCTACATGTTGGCGGGGGTGGATATGGGCGGGCCTGAGCCTATCGCGGAGGGTGTAGCCGTGTTCGGGCGGCTGGTGGCGGAACTCGAAGCGTCTTACGAATAGGTGGACTGCGCGCGAGCACCCGGCGGATGGTCGCCGGGTGCTTGCGGTTTAGTGGTGGGGCATCGGCAGCCGCCAATCCAGATGCACGGCCGCCTCTGCACCTCCCTTGGGTCGGGCGATCAGGATGCGCGCAATTAGCAGCCGCAGCACATGCTGTCGCTCACCGCACTCCAGTACCGTTCAGGGATCTAGTTGGGCGTGCCAGGCCGCGGCCTGCGCCGGGTCCACTCGTTCGGCCGCTGCCGCGGCGTGCTCCTGCTGGGCCCGGTCCATCTGGGCAAGCGCCGCCGTCCGCTCAGCCCGCCCCTCGGCCGCCAGTTCCATGTACGCCAAGGCTGAGAGCTTGCCCGCGTCGCGGGCCGCGCTCTCTTGGGCACGGTCCGAGTCGGATTCCAGCAAATCTGCCGAAAAGGGCCCATGCAGCGGGAATAGCTCCCTCGCCCTTGCCAGCACCCATTCATCGAGGACAGATGCCTTGATGGATCGGGAGGCACAGCGCATGGGCCCCGCCGTCCGCCCTGAATCCCAACCCAGGCATGGCCGCATTCGCACCGGAGCAGCCAGGACGGTGGATAGTTCACGCTGGATGTGGTCGGCGGTGAGGGTCATCGATCTGTCTCCTTCGCCCAGTCTTACAGCTCCTCTCCCCTTTAGGCGGAGAGGGGGCATTTTCCTTCACGCGTGCCGTTGGTTGTGCCGCCTGCAACCCCGGCGTGTCCGAACCCTTTTGCTCCCCGCTGAGTTGAGGCAGAAGACTGGGAGTGCGTTTCTGTATCTCCTCGTCATCCGTCAACATAACCCCGACCGTCGCTCAACCACGGGTGCAGAAAAGGGCCGGCGTTTTCCACTATACGTACCAAGATCGCGACCCGATGAGCAGGGGCTCTGGCCGACTTGGCCGGGGCCCGTTCGTATTGAAGCATGCACCCACACCCCGAGTGTGTCGGATCCGATTCGCCTGGGGTTGGATAGCCCTCCAGTCCGTCTGCGATCGGTTTTCCATGCCACTGGCATCCGCTACCCATACCATTGGATTCAGTTGGATGGGACTCCCTGCGACCTCCCGGTTTTACCCCACTACGGTCCCGTAAGTCCCCCATCTGGACCCAATGCCTCAGCAATGGAGTTCCCACGGATGTCCCGTGGGTATCGGGTGAGGAACCCCTGCAACTCCCGTCAGCTTCCCGTGAGTTTGGAATGGGGTTGCCATGCGGTTCGATGAGCCGCCCAAAGGCAGTCCGTGCGCCTGTACGGAGGTGGGGTGCGATTGGAATCGGTTTGGTCGAAGCGCACACGCCTCCCGCGGGTTAGCGTGGTCCGCCTGATGGTCTCCCGTGAGACTGCCAGGCTTCCCCCGTGCTGCCCCCATGCAATTCCCACTCGAACTCGATATGACCTCACCGCTTCCGCACTCGTGGGGCTTCTCAGGCACCGTCGGATGGACCAGTGGTTGCAAGTGCGTCCAAGGCCTTGTTGGACGAAAGCTTCACCCAGTCGGCCTCTTTTGGTGCGAATGAATTTATATTATTTTCCATTACTTCTTGACACGCCCATATCCAGATGTTACCATATTCCCAGAAGGTCCCACAAGGACCTGATTAAAGGAGGGGTCGAATGACCAGGCGGGTAGAACCAGATCAAAAGGCTTCCGTGATCGGTTACAACGTATTGAGCGACACTGCCGCCAGCAAGCAGGACGACTCAGAGGTCATGTACAACGACCTGTCGGCCGAATTCCTGAAGGGAAGACAGGCCGGCTCGTATGGTTGGCTTCACTCCCCCAGCAGGCTAGAACTATTCTCCCTGGCCGACCAGCGACTCACCCGTGTCAGTGATGAGCGGGGGAAGCCGGTCAAGCAGGTTGACAAGGTGCGGGCCGCCAGGACCAAGAATAGTAAGAAAATCTATTTGTACCCAGCGGAAGACGGAGACACTGATGCGATTCAGGTGAAGCGCTATGAATCAGGCGCCTTCATCAATCTGGAAAGCCTTCTGGGCCCTGCCCGGCTGACCGTCCGCTCGGGGTATCGGGAGCGGTACGCCATCGAGTTTGCAGGCAATGACAGCCCGGTTGGGAAGGCGCTGGTCATCGACCTGTCCAAGCGTCTCGAGCGGCGTGAGGAGCCAGACTCCAAGCGAACTGGGAAGACGGCCATACAGTCAAAGCAGGCCAGTGAGCCCTCCACGACCGGAGCAGGGACTGCAACCACCGCCCCAACGCCTGAGCCCGCCAAGCCCGCACCGACTGAGAACTAAACGCTGGAACCAACAGGGACGCAGGCTAGCTACCTGCGCCCCTCTTCTCTTCCCCTCATCAGTTCATCGAAAACAGTTCCTTCATTCGCTTGACGTTACTGCGGCTCACGATCACTTCAGAGTGGTCCGTGTCCTTCATCTTCAGGAGATAGGCCCCGTTGAAGTACGGACTGATCTCCTTGACCTGGAAGATGTTGATCAGGTAGCTCCGGTGAGAGCGGAAGAACTGTTCCGGCGGCAGCCGGTCCGTCAGTTCCTGCAGGGTAAAGCGTGTCAGCAGCCGGTCGCTATGGGTCTGCACGAAGACGTTGTAGCCTTCAGAGTAAATGTAAACAATATCAGTGAGCGGCAGGGGAATCTGCTTCTCATCCTTTTCGGTTAAGAGAAAGCTGAGGGTGGACCCCTTCTTGTCGCCCCGGACGACGACCTCCCCCCCGTCGGGCCGCTCGACTAACGGCCCCAGGCCGCCGCTCCCCACTGTCTCCCGCAGCCGCTGGATGGTTTCCGCCAGCCGGTTGCCGTCAAAGGGCTTGAGCAGGTAGTCCACGGCGCGCATCTCAAAGGCCGGGACGGCGTAGTTCTCGTATGCTGTGACGAAGACGACCTTCGGCATGACCTCCCGGCCTTTCAACTGCTTCACCAGGTCGATGCCAGACATGCCGGGCATCTGCACATCCAGGAAAAGCACATCGTAGTCCAGGGCATCGATCAGCCGCAACGCCTCACGGGCATTGGTCGCCTCCCCGATAATCTCAACATCGGGAAAGCGGCCGAGCTGAAACCTGAGCTCCATGCGTGCCGGGTATTCGTCGTCCACGATGAGCGCCTTGAGCACCATGAGCGCACCGATCCTCCTTCAGCCCGCGGAAACTGCCATGGTCATTTCTACCTATTCTATGCAGTTGCATGGAATTCGTAAAGTCTGCACCCACGAACGGGTGCCTGCGGCCCGTGATATGCACGAAAGCGAAGTCAGCCGCCCGCTGCGGGAATCGGGTCGGCACCCTCGCTATCCCCGGCCGCCGGGGCCGTCTCAAACACCTGTTGGAGCGGCAAACGCACCCGAATGGCTGTCCCCCGGCCCGGGCGGCTCCGAATTTGGAGCCGGTACTGCTCACCATAGAGCGAAATCAGCCGGTCGTTGACGTTGGTGAGACCGAGTCCCATGTTGTTGCCAAAGCCCTCTTCGAAGACCCGACGCAGCCGGTCCTTGTCCATTCCAATCCCGTTATCGAGGATGCAGACGTGGAGTTCATCCTTGACCTTATGCGCCCGGAGCCCGAGGGTCCCGCCGTCTTCCTTGGGGGCGAGGCCGTGCACCACGGCGTTCTCCACCAGCGGTTGGAGGGTGAGGATGGGTACCTGCACGCCCATGAGCCGGGGATCGATCTTGAGCTTGATCCGCAACTTCTCGCCGTACCGGGCGGACTCTAGAGAAAGATACGTACTGACGTACTCAATTTCGTCCTGCAAGGTGATGAAGTTGCCCCGGGTCGCCAGCGACCGCCGGAAGAACTGGGCGAGTGTAATGAGCAGTTCTCGGGACCGCTCCACGTCGGTCCGGGAGAACATGATGATGGTGTTGAGCACGTTGAACAGGAAGTGCGGCCGAATCTGGGCCTGAAGCGCCTCCAACCGGGCACGGGTCACTAACTGGCGGTGCCGGTCGGCCTCGGCCGCCTCGATTTGCAGGCCGAGCAGCGCTGCGATAGAGATGCCCAGCCGGGCCACGTATGTGGGCAAGGGCTGGGGCGAGGCCCGATAGAGCTTGAAAGTCCCGACCACCTTGCCCCGGTACTTGAGCGGCGTGATGACGGCGCTCTTGAGTGGATGGGGGCAGTCCGCCTCATCGCAGGAGAGGATGTGCGGGTCAGTGACGATCCTGGTCTCGCCGGTCTCGATCACGTACCGGGTGGCGCCGGTCAGAATCGGCCCGCCCTGCCGGTGGCGGCGGCAACCGGTGCCGCTGAAGCCGAGGATCTTGTGGTCGTCGGTGATGGCGACCGCGTCGACCTCGACGATCTTCCTGATCATCTCGCAGATCTTCTGGGCGGACTCCTCGTTGAGGCCCTGGCGCAAGTAGGCAAGGGTCTCGTCGCCGATCCGGAGCGTCGTGTCAAAACTGGACAGCGATTCGAGCAGTGCCTCGGTAGGCACATCGGCCGGGTCGGCGGGCGCCCTGAGCAGGTAGACCGCCGCAGCTACGGTGCCGAAGAGGGCAGCGAGTACCAGCCAGGGTCCGTACGGCTCACCGACCAGGAGCAGGAGGGCTGCGGCGATCGCACCGCCGGCTACGATCGCTAGGAATCTCGACTTTTCCTGGTCTTTCATGGTCATTCCCTCCTTGCGCCTAACGGGAGATTTCCGCATAGTTGGAGCGGATTCCTTGCCTGGTGATCGCGACCACGCCCCAGGTGCCGCTGAAGTGGGTATCTGCGAACCCGGGGCGCTCCACTTCGCCCAGTTTTACCCAGGTTCCACCGGGGGTCACCTTATAAAATACCTCGTACCGCACCACATCGAGCTCAGCGTTGGCCGACCAGTCGACGAACGTCCCGGTATTGCGCGGCACGGCCATCACATTCCAGGGGTAATTGGGCCTGGCACTGGCGTCCCAGTCAAACCGGAAGAGGTCACGGTAGTACTGTGTGAACGCCGGAACCCCATCGAAGCGCAGCGCCAACTCACGGGCATATCGGAAGGAGTTCTCTGACCCGTTGATGCTGGAGATGACCACACCATCATCCACGATCAACGACTTGTTGTGGTAGGTTCGCCCGACACCGGAAGCGTCCATGTTGATCAGGCGTGCCTCCAGCTTCAGGTTCTCCTGCTTCGCCAGGTCGTTAAGATATTGGACGACATAGTGATTGTCGCGGAGACTGTCGAGCTTCACACCCTTGCGATCCAGGACCACCTTCACGTCGACGCCGCGCCGGGCCGCCGCGATGATCTCCTGCAAGTACGGCTGCGGATAGCGGGTGAGGTTGTTCGCATCCCGTGCGGTTCCCCACCACTTGTTGATGTAGTTGGCGGAGATGAGGAGCTCCTGCTTGGCATTATGCAGCAGACCGAGGAAGCCGTTCTCCCGGTCCATGGTGTTATCCGGGGAGAGGATGCGGGTCACGGTGGCATTCCCGCTGACCGTCAGCGCCTGGGGCTTGACCGGCGTGTATTTCATGCAAGGTCCGGCGTCGTAGTCGTCGGGCTTCAACTGGGCGTCCATCTTTGCATTCCACGGCCGCACTTCGGGCGAACCCGAAGCGATGTCAAAGTCCCAGATTGCTTGAACCAGCTTGGCGACACCAGCATTCGCCTTGATGACGGCGATCCACTCCCGATTGCCACAGGAGGGATCCGTATTGTACACACTGTTGACCCAGTTGCCAGAGGCGACCAGCACGGTCTCGTCGTCAAAGATCCCGTACTTGCTGTGCAGGGGGTTGATGCGGGTAGAGAGGTCGCCGTCCCACTTCCAGTAGTAAAGGATCGAGACGCCGCCGCGCACCATCCGCTCCTGGACTTGCTTGTCAGACTCAAACAGATCCGAGCCGCCGGGGTTCCGCTCGATGGCGACCTGGACCAACACGCCGCGCTTGACCGCGGCCATCAGTCGGTTCGCCAGTTCCACAGCCGTGAACTGATACCCCGCTAGCCGGATCGAGCTGCGGGCGGCGTCCACCAAGTCGTATAGGACCGGACCGGCGTTGTCCGGGGCGGAGGCTGCGGTCAGGTTCATGAAGCCGGTCACGCTCTTGACCGGAAAGTCGCTCTGCCCGGCGAAGTAGACCCGGCGGGGGTCCGTGGGCGTGCCACCGGACCAGGCGGTCGCCTGTGGCTCGGTGACGAACTGGTCGCCCTTGTGCATCCGGGTGAGCACCTGGTTCGCCGGAGCCAACGGGAAGGAAGTGACGAACTGCACGGCCGGCCCAATCCAGGGCGCCGGCGGGTTTCCCACGTTCCCGTAGACGAGAATATCCGCCAGATTGTTGCGGTCGTCAAAAAGCCATACCACATCCGCCTGATCGTTCATGATGGGTAGCTTTTGATCAGGCATTTTGAGATCGGGCACTGCTTTGTCGGTATCCGTGCCGAACTCAAAGTCCGGCATAAAGTTCCAGTACTTCTTGAAATACTCCACGCTGTCCGCTGCGTAGACGATCTGTCCAGGCTTGAGCGTAACGGCGGGCAGCAGAACGGAACCCTCGTTGGTTCGCAGCACCCAGCCGCTAATGAATCGGGGCTGTGCCCCGGTATTGACGATGGCGAACGCTTCGCCCTGACCTTTGGCGTGCACGAGCTTGCTCTTGCGGGCCACGGGGAGCACCTGGTAGAGCCTGACGTCTTCAGTCGCCTTTCGGTCGCTCTGGCTCACACAGGAGGCGAGCAGCGGCACCCCGAACAGAATGGAGAGAATGAGGGAGAGCCAGCGCCGACGTAACACGGTCGCACCTTCCCTTTCGCCAAGCTGAAGCTCTGATTCGCTTCCGGTCCCTGGTTTGCCTGCACCGACCGCGCAGAATGGGAGGATCATCCGCTTGCCAGATCAACACCCGCCGTACCAGTCGCCGACCGAGGTCGCACCCGGCATCTACCTGGCGCCCATCCCGATTCCGATCCCGCTGAAGTATGTCAACTGTTATGTCTGTCGCGGCCCCTCCGGGTGGACTGTGGTGGACACTGGCTTTCACGATGACCTGGCCGAGGACGCCTGGCCCCGTGTCCTGGCCGAGCTGGGAATCCGGTTTCAGGATCTGGACCAGATCCTCGTCACGCATTATCACCCGGATCATATCGGGGCGGCGGGGTGGCTCCAGGAGCTCAGCGGCGCCCCCGTCTACCTCCACGAACCGGAGCGCCAGCAGGTGAATCTATTCTGGGGGACGCGGGATCAGGCGGCGGACGTGCTACGAGACTTCTTCGCGGCGGAGGGGATGCCGACAGAGATCGCGGCGCAAATCGGCATGCATCATTTCCATCAATGGAAGATTGTCCAGCCGGCGCCGATGCTGACCCCGCTGCCCACCGGGTCGCAGATGCGGATCGGGGCGGATCACTACCAGGTGCTCTGGACCCCGGGCCACTCCGATGGGCTGTCGATCTTCTGGAACCCGGCCACCGGCCTGCTCTTCGCCAACGACATGATCCTGAACCGGATCACGCCGAACGTGAGCCTGTGGCCCCGCTGCCGGCCCAACCCCCTGGAGGATTATCTGGCCTCGCTGGCCCGGGTCGAGGGCCTGGGAGCGAAGCTGGCGCTGCCTGGCCACCGTACCATGATCACGGATGTGGCCGGCCGGGCAGCGGAGATTCGCCATCACCACGGCAAGCGGCTGGCTCAGATGGAGCGGCTTTGCGACGGCATCCGGGGCGCCACGGCCTGGGAGGTCTGCGAGCAGGTCTTCCGGATCACGGAGCTCACCGTTCACCAGGTGCGGTTCGCCATGTCAGAGACGCTGGCGCACCTGGTCTATATGGAAAAGCAGGGTCGGCTGATCAAGCGGGGGAACCGCTTCGTACAGGCCTGACGAAAACAGGGCTCCGTACCGCTCTATGCGGACGGAGCCCGTGCCATGTATGGGAGCGCCCTGATGGACGCCAAGGCCTAGCCTTGCGGTCGCATGCTCTCCTCATAGGCCACCGGGTGTGTGGCGGCCGGCTGATACCCCAGTTGCTCTTCAAAGTGGTAAGCGATGGCGTTGCGCAATGCCGCCGCCTGCAGTCCTGCAAGCTCAACCACAAGCAGCCCGACCGCGACCCCACCGTGAACCGACACCCGCACGGACCCCATCTGACGATCCCCGGCGAACAGGCCGGAACCTTTCGCGTATACCCCCGCCTCAACCCCGTAGTGCGCCAGTGCACGCCGGACGGCCTCATGCAGACCCGACACGAATCCGGCGACCGGATCCACCGTTGCCTGCCGCCCCCAGCCCACCACGGCGTAGGCGGCGAGTTGGTCCGGCCCAAACTCTCCCTCGGCCTCCCGCGGCTGCCAAAAGCAGAGCAAATCGCGGCAGGCATCCACCCGCCGGCGAGCAGTCATATCCCCCAGCCAGGCTCGGGCGTCAGCCGGCGCAATCCGCCCGAGGTTCAACAGCAAATACTCTCGCAGCAGCACACCCCGGCCTCCTACTCCACCAGGATCCGCCCCGATGCCTCATGACCCTTGCGCCGTGCGACCGCTGCGGCCGACTGTTCGTCGGCGTGGTAGCTGGAGCGGACCAGCGGTCCCGACTGCACGTGAGCAAAACCCCGAGCGAGCCCCTCATCCCGCAGCCGGTCGAACTCGGCCGGTGTGTAGAACTTCTCCACCGCCAGGTGCCGGATGGTCGGCCGCAGGTACTGCCCAAAGGTGACGATGTCTACCTGATTGGCCCGCAGGTCGTCCATCGCCGCGCAGAGTTCGGCGAAGGTCTCCCCAAGTCCCACCATGATCGATGACTTGGTGGGGATGTCGGGCTTGAGTTCCTTGGCCCGGCGCAGCAGTTCCAGCGAGCGGTCGTACTTCGCCCGGGAACGAACCCGGTCGGAGAGCCGCCGTACGGTCTCGATGTTGTGGTTGAGCACGTCAGGCTCGGCATCCATCACGACCGTGAGTGCGTCCAGGTCCCCCTGGAAATCGGAAATCAGCACCTCGACCCCCGTCCTTGGGATCTTGCGGCGAATGGCCCTGACCGTCTCCGCAAAGATGCCGGCCCCGCCATCGGGCAGGTCGTCACGTGCCACGGAGGTCACCACGACGTGGCGCAGGTCCATTTCCACGCAGGCGTCGGCCACCCGCTCCGGTTCCGCCAGGTCGAGCCCCGATGGGGCACCGGAGTTGACGGCACAGAACCCGCAGTTGCGGGTGCAGACATCGCCCAGAATCATAAAAGTCGCGATTCGGCGGTTCCAGCAGTCGAATATATTAGGGCAACGGGCCTCCTCGCACACGGTGTGCAGGCCCTGGGAACGCATGAGCCGCTTCAGTTCGCCGAACTCCCGGTTGGTCTGGAGGCTGATCTTCAGCCATTCGGGCTTGCGGCTGACGTCCGCCTTGCTGCGGCCAGGCACGACGGGTAGTTCGAGGTCGGCATCGATCTTGAACTCGGCCAAGGTGCTCACTTCCCCACTAGGTGGTCTTGTCTCATCTAGTCTACTAGGTCAGGCCGCCGCATGCAACGACTGGAAGGATTCCCGCCTGCCGCAGGGGAACTGAAGCAGCGAACTCCTGGCCTTCGCGCTGCTCACCGGCAACTTCGGGTTGGCGGGAACCATGTTGCGGGGTTCAATTTTAGAAGCACGCGACACGGCCCGGGCAGTCACTGCCCGGGCCCGCTTCATGCCTTAGTAGAGCGTGACCGTCCCTGGCCCGTAGCCCTCCAGGCGGCGTTTAACCGCCTGCAAGAACTTGCCGCTGACCAGTCCATCCAGGACCCGGTGGTCGAGGCTCATGCACATGTGCATCATGGAGCGAATGGCGATGGCGTCGCCCTCCACCACCACCGGCGTCCTGGTGATCGCCTCAAAGCTGACAATCGCCGCCTGCGGGTAGTTGATGATGGGCGCCGAGATGTACGACCCAAAGTAGCCCGTGTTGTTGACGGTAAAGGTGCCGCCGCTGATGTCATCCATGGTGAGCTTGCCGGCACGCGCCCGGCCCGCCAGGTCCGCCACGGCATGGTTCAGGCCCGTGATGGAGAGCCGGTCGGCGTGCTTGATGACCGGCACGGCCAGGGAGGTCTCCGTCGCCACTGCGATGGAGATGTTCAGATCCTGCTTGACGATGATCGTCTCGCCCGCCCACTGGCTGTTGATAATCGGAAACTCCCGCAGCGACTCGACCACAGCCTTGATGAAGAAGGGCACGTAGGAGAGGCTGATACCCTCCCGGCGCTTGAACTCCTCGCCTTGCTGCTCCCGGAGCTTGACCAGACCGGTCACGTCCACGGGCATCATCGTCCACGCGTGGGGCGCCTCGTGCTTGGACTGGACCATCTTCTCAGCGATGCGCCGGCGCACGGCGTCGACGGGGATGGCCTGGTCGGCGGCCCCAGGCTGGGGAACGGGGGACGAGGTATGAGTCGGGATCGGGACCGCAGCCGAGGTAAGGGCAGTCGGGGCGTGGGCCGGGGCAGCGGGGCTCGTAACCTGTGCCGCCACTCCACCGGCCGCGATATAGGCCTCCACATCCTTTCGGGTGATGCGCCCGCCCGTGCCCGTGCCTGCCACGCGGGTGAGGTCCACCCCCTGCTCCTGGGCCATCCGCATCACGACGGGGCTGTACCGCCCGCCCTCGCGTACATGCGAAGCGGTCGCGGGAACGGCCGCAGCCACAGCGGCGACCCGGGCTGGTGCGGGTACGTCCACCTCGGTGGCCGCTGAACCCGCAGCGCCAGTACTGCCGGCCGCCTCCAAGCTGGCGATCAGCGTGCCCACCTTGACCGTAGCACCCTCGGCCACGTGGAGATCCGTGATCTTCCCATCGGCCGGCGCCGGAATCTCCGCGTTCACCTTATCCGTAATCACCTCGGCGATGGGCTGGTACTGCTGTACCCGATCCCCGGGACCCACCAACCACTTGCCGATGGTGCCCTCCGTAACCGATTCGCCGAGCTGCGGCATCTTGATCTCCAAAGCCAGAGCCTCCTTGTGGTCTAGCACGAGGCCGAGACCGTTTTCGTCAGCAGGGGCTTCGACCGGTCCGGCAACCCCCTCCCCCTGGGAACTAGAACTGGGCAAGCTTGCGCATCGCTTCCAGGCACTTCTCCGGTGAAAGCATATAATACTTTTCCATTGGGCCGGCGTACGGCATCGCCGGGATATCCGGCCCGCAAAGGCGCTGGACCGGTGCATCCAGGTCAAAAAGGCACTCCTCGGCGATGATCGCCGCGACCTCCGACCCGATGCCATGAGTCTTCCCCGCCTCGTGTGCGATCAGGACCTTGCCGGTCTTTCGCGTGGCTGCCACGATCGCTTCCTTGTCCAGCGGCAGCAGCGTGCGCAGGTCCAACACCAGAGCGCTGTACCCTTCCTTTTCCAACGCCGCTGCGGCCTCGAGGCAAAAATGCAGGGCCTTGCCGTAGCTGATGACCGTGATGTCCGTCCCATCCCGCTTCATATCGGCCTTGCCGATGGGGATCAGATAATCGCCGTTGGGCACCTCGCCCTTGACCGCCCGGTAGAGCCCCTTATGCTCGAAGAAGAGCACGGGGTCGGGGTCCCGGATGGCGGCGGCCAGCAGACCCTTCACATCATAGGGCGTTGCAGGCACGACCACTTTGAGCCCTGCCGTATTGGTGAAGTACTGCTCCACTGACTGGCTGTGGAAAAGCCCGCCGTGCACTCCGCCCCCGAAGGGCGCCCGAATCACCATGGGCACCGACCAGGCGGAGTTGGAACGATAACGCATCTTCGCCGCCTCAGAGATGATCTGGTTCATGGCAGGGAAGATGAAATCCGCGAACTGAATCTCGCAGACCGGTTTGGTCCCGTACATCGCAGCGCCGATCCCGACGCCCACGATGGCCGACTCGGTAAGCGGCGAGTCCTGCACCCGGCGCTCACCGAACTCATCGAAGAGCCCCATCGTGGCGCCGAAGACGCCACCCTTCTTGCCCACATCCTCGCCCACTACCCAGACATCCGAGTCCCGGCGCATCTCGGCGCGCAGGGTCTCTCGGACCGCCTCAATAAAGTTGAGGACCGCCACTATGCGTCGCCCTCCTTCTCCGGCTCGGCGTAGACGTGGGTCAGGGCGAACTCGGCCGGGGCGTACGGCTGGGCCTCGGCCCACTCGGTCGCGTCGCCTACCAGGGACATGACCCGGTTTTCAATCTCCTTCTCGACGGCCTCGTCGAGAAGGCCATGCTCATAGAGGTAGGCACGGGTCTTGACCACCGGGTCCATGGACTTCATGGCCTCAAGCTCCTCTGGGGAGCGATAGCGGCGCTGGTCATCATCAGACGAGTGGGAGGTGATACGGACGCAGGTGGCCTCGATCAGGCTCGGCCCCTCGCCCCGGCGGGCCCGCTCGTGGGCCTCCTTGAAGGCGGCGTAGACGGCGAGCAGGTCCGTGCCGTCCACCTGGATGCCGGGCATGCCGTAACCGGGACCGCGGGCGGCCACCGATCCGCCGGCCACCTGCTTATCGAGGGGCACGGAGATCGCATACTGGTTGTTCTGGACCATGAAGACGACGGGCAGCTGATGAACCCCAGCCCAATTCAGCGCCTCATGGAAGTCGCCCTGGTTGGAGGAACCCTCGCCGCAGCACGTATAGGTGACGACGTCGTCGCCCTTCATGCGGGCCGCCTGGGCCACACCGCAGGCGTGCAGGAGCTGGGTCGTCACCGGGCTGGACCCGGAGAGGATGTTCAACGACCGGTTGCCCCAGTGGCTAGGCATCTGCTTGCCACCCGACGCCGGGTCGGACTGGCGCGCGAAGGCGGCCAGCAATACCTCGCGGGCGGTAGTGCCGGCGACCAGGCAGATGCCCAGGTCGCGGTAGTATGGTGCAAAGTAGTCGACTTTACGCCGGAAGGCGTAGGCCGCACCCACCTGGGCCGCCTCAGCACCTTGGGGCGAGATCACGAACGGGATCTTACCGCCACGCTGCAGGAGCCAGAGCCGCTCGTCGACCCGCCGGGTCAGGAGGACATAGAAGTACATCTCCTGAAGCTGCTCACGGGTCAGTCCCAAAGCCTCGTGCCGGGCCTCTGTCTGCGCAGTCACTACCTCTACCCCTCCTTGCTCTCGGGTCCTCCCTCCGGGACGACCCTGCCGCTGCCGACCGGTCCGCGACCGACGGCTAACTGTGGATCGCCCGCCCATCCACCGCCAGCGCCGCTTCCCCGAGGACCTCGGCGAGCGTGGGGTGTGGGTGGATGGTCTGTCCGATCTCCCAGGCGCTAGCGTTCAGAACCATCGCCAACCCCGCCTCGGAGATGTAGTTGGTCACTTCGGGACCAACCATATGAACGCCCAGCAGGTCACCGGTCCTGGCATCGGCTACGATCTTGGCGAAGCCATCGACCTCGCCGTGGACCAACGCCTTGCCGATGCCCCGAAACGGAAATTTGCCGACCTTGACTTCAAAGCCTTGCTCCCGCGCCTGCGCTTCCGTGTAGCCCACCGCCGCCGCTTCCGGCCGCGTGTACACACAGCGGGCGACCTTGATCATCGCAAATGGATGCGGCTCCTGGCCGGCGATATGCTCCATGGCGATGATGCCCTGGTGGGCCGCCACATGGGCCAGACCGCCCCCGGTCACGTCGCCGATGGCGTAGATGGTGGGGTCGCCGGTGCGGCAGAACCCGTCGATCTCGATAAAGCCACCGCGCCCATAAGCGACCTTCTCCCGGTTCTCCAGGCCCACACCCTGCGTGACCGGATCCCGGCCAACGGCGATCAGGACCGCCTCGGCGGAATAGGCACGGACCTCCCCCTCCACCTTGGCAGAAAGCGTGACGCCGCCGTTCTCCACCCGCACGGTCTCCGGCTGCACCGCCGCCCCCGTCACGATCGTGACCTTGCGCCGCCGGAAGAGCTTGTCGATCTCGGCAGCCACCTCCTCATCCTCCGTCGCGAGGATGCGGGGCAGAAACTCCAACACCGTGACCTCGACCCCGAAGTCACGGTACAGACTGGCCCACTCCATGCCAATAATGCCGCCGCCGATGATGATGACCGACTGCGGGAGCGTCTGG
>DAHVXO010000174.1 GCA_027356675.1 Symbiobacteriaceae bacterium
CCGCCGCCGAGCGCGTGCGGTTGGGTCAGGCCGGCCGGCAATATGTAGTCGAGAATTTGTCGATCGAGGCGATTACGGGCCGAATCCTGGATGTCTATGCGGAGGTGCTCTGAGTGGCCATTGTGGATCAGAAGGGCCGTCTGTTCGGCAAGGTCAACCTGCTGGATCTGGTTGTGGTGTTGGCCATCCTGGCAGTAGCCGGCCGGTTCGGCTACCAGCATTACATGGGGAAACAAGCCGCTCCGACGGGTGAGGACAAGCAGGTCGCGGTGACTATGAAGTTTGCCGCGGTCCAGCAACCCACGGTCGACAACGTCCCCGTAGGGACGGCGATTTACGATAGCAAATCGGGCGGGTACCTGGGCAAGGTGGTGGACGTTTGGTCCCAGCCGGCCACAGTCTTCACGACCAGCGTGGACGGGCGAATGTTTGAGGCACCGTCCAAGGATCGGGTCGACTTCTTCATGGTCGTGGCGGGTCGGGGCCGGGTCTCGCCTAATGCGGTCACCCTGGGCGATTTTGAGATGAAGATCGGCCGGACGAATTACGTCAAGAGCCGGCTGTGGGCTGGGTATGGGGTCACCTGGAAGATCGACGAGAACCCGCAGCCACGGTAGGGGGCGGTGCAATGATAAGATTCACCGCAGAGGCCACATGGGAGTCCAGCTTACTGAGGCACCTGCTGGCTTTTGCCCTTCGTCTTTGGGACGACAGCGGGATCGGGCGTCTGGTGGCGGCACTTGGGCGCCTTTGGACGCGGGTGTTTGAGGGCAGCTTCTTTGGCCGGGTCTGGTACTCCACGTGGCCCAGCGCCCGGCAGGCGCAGGAGAGTTACACCGGTTGGCTGCTGACGGGCTTTGGTTCGGTGGTCCAGCAGTTTGGCCGCCGTGTGGGACCGCATATCAAGGGTCTCTGGGAGACCAGTCTGTTGGCAGGCCTGTATCGCCGGTTCGCCAGATCGTTGATGCCCTGCCTGCGCACGAGCCATCTGTTCCTGGCCTACACGGGGTACGCGGAGGACGTGGCGGCCAGTCCTACGGAAGCGGGGCGCCGGTCGACCTCCCCGGTGGTCTACTTGCTCGGGGCCGTTCTGGGGCTCCTGCCGCTGATCCCGACCGATTTTGCCCTGTTTGGGATCCCGGTGCCATCACCGACCACGCTGCTGACCATTGGCATTTGGGGTGTGGCTGTGGTTTGGGTGGTCCGCAAGTTTATGCTCGGCGACTACGGGTGGCGAGCTTCACCGGCGTTCTTGCCGCTGGCGATCTTTCTTCTGGTGGCGGTTGCCGCAACGGTGCAAAGCGTGGCCAGGGGGGCCAGCGTGCAGAGTCTCGTCCTGTGGTTGACTGCAGGGCTGCTGTTCTGGCTGATCGTCAACGTGGTGCGCAACTCCCGTGACGCGGCTGTCTTCCTGGGTCCCATTATGGTCGGTGCCTCTTTGATGGCCGTGTGGGGCGTCTATCAGTACTTCTTCCCGCCCGTGATTGAGGAGCGCTGGACGGATCCGGCGACGTCGGGCGAGCTCACCCGAGTGTTTGCGAGCCTGGGCAACCCCAACTACCTGGCGGAGTACATGGTGCTCTTCGTGCCGCTGGTGCTGGCGCTCTGGTATCAGCAGCCGAAGCGGCGGCTGGAGTTGACCGTGCCGCTGGTGCTGATGACGGTGGCCCTGCTGCTCACTTATACACGGGGCGGATATCTGGCGTTGTTGATTGCACTCGTGATCCTCGTGTTCATGCGGGCCCGGCGCTGGTCGGTCTTTCTGTTCCTGGCCGCCCTGGCCGTGCCCGTGCTGGCGCCGCAGTCGATCATCAACCGATTTATCTCGGCCTTCAACGTGGCGGATACATCGAACCAGTATCGTGTAAACCTGTGGATCGGTGTGCTGGAGATGATCAAGAAGTTCTGGTTCGTGGGCGTCGGGCTGGGTGCCCAGGCCTTCAACGCGGTTTACCAGGATTTCATGCTTTCGGAGGCGCGTGCCGCCCACGCACACAATCTGTACCTGCAAGTGCTGGGTGAGGTCGGTGTGGTGGGCCTATTCGCGATCCTATGGGCCATCTTCGCAGTGGTGAGACGGACGGTGGTCGTCGGCGGAAACTCCCGCAACGCGGTCCTGATCGCGGCGGTGCCGGCGGCGCTGGTGGGCCTGATGTTCCACGGTCTGGTGGAGCACATTTGGTATAACCCCAAGCTGCTGTTCGCCTTCTGGGCCGTTGCCGGCCTGGGGATGGGACTGGCGCTGGGTGACAGAGGGGACGCCTCCGCGTGAAGCCAAGGGTCTTGCACGTGTGCAGCGACACCAACATCGGTGGGGCGGGTCGGTATGTGCTGACGCTCCTTACGCAGCCACGGATCGCCGAGCGGTTCGTGGTGGCTGTGGCGTGCCCCGAAGGGGATCTCGCCGTAACCCTGCGCCGGGCTGGGCTCGAAGTCTTGACGTACCCCGGGGCGGATGTCTCCTTTTCGTTGGCCGCTCTACAGTCGCTCTACCTGCTCGTGCGGTCCTGGCGCCCGCAGATCGTGCATACGCACGGTTCGCTGGCTGGGCGTGTGGCCGCGGGTGTGGCGGGTGTGAAAGTGGTCTATACCAAGCACGGCCTGGCTTCTGTGGCGGAGCAGGCAGTGCAGGTCCGGCGGGCGCGCGCCACTGTGAAACGGGCAGCCGTGCGGGTCTTTGCCGATCGCATCGTGGCGGTGTCGGAGGCAGTCAAGCGGTCGCTGGTGGCGGCCGGGGCCGATGCCGAGCGAGTCTGGGTGATTCCGGGCGGTGTTGCGCTTGATGGGTATGTTGGCGTGCCGCCGCTCGTGCCCGGGGTCGTTGGGGCCCTGGGGCGACTGTCGTTTGAGAAAGGCTTCGATGTATTGGTGGATGCGGTGCCCCGGTTGGCCGGGGCCGGCATTCGGGTGTTGCTGGCCGGGGACGGCCCGCAGCGGGAGGCCCTGAGCCGGCAGGTGGCTGACCTGGGGTTGTCCGAGTCGGTCTCATTGGTCGGGTTCGGTGATGCGGTACCGGCATTCCTCGGGCGGACTGGGGTCTTTGTGCTGCCCTCCCGCTCCGAAGGGCTTGGTCTGGTTTTGGTGGAAGCGATGGCTGCGGGGCGCCCGGTGGTGGCCACACGGGTCGGGGGCATTCCCGAAGTCGTGGTCGATGGCGAAACCGGGTTCCTGGTGGAGCCCGAAGACGCCGGGGCGTTGGCGGGCGCGATCGCCCGGGTGTTGGGTGACCCGGCACTGGCGTTCCGCCTCGGTGAGGCCGGGCGCCGACGGGCGCAGGCGGTCTTCAGCGCCGAGCGCATGGCTGATCAGATGGCGGCTCTGTACGCGGAGTTGGTGCACTCGTGACAGAGCCGCAATCCACTTCGCTGTTCAAGGCGGCCACGTTCATCTCTGTGGCCTATGTGCTGAGCCGGTTGCTGGGGTATGTCCGTGAGGCGTTGCTGGCGGCCCGCTTTGGCGCCACGCACACGACCGACGCTTATCTGGTGGCGCAGGAAATCCCATCGTTTCTTTTCATGGCGGTTGGATCTGCGCTGCTGCTGGTGTTTATCCCGGTCTACCGGGAGGTCGTGATCCGGCGGGGCGAGGAGGCCGGCTGGCGGCTGGTCAACAGCATGGCGAGTGCCACTTTGCTGGCGGCGCTGTTGATCACGGGCCTGGGCTGGGTCCTGGTGCCGTGGCTGGTGCCGTGGCTGGTCCCGGGATTGCCCGAGACGGTGCAGGATCTCGCCGTGGCACTCACGCTGGTCATGCTGCCGATGATGGCCATTCTGGGCCTGAGCGCCCTCGCCTCGGCGGTCTTGAACGCCAACCGGCGGTTTACCTTGCCGGCGCTGGTGTCGCTAGTGAGCAACGTGTTGGTGATTGGTGCGCTGCTCGTGGTCTCGCACTCCGGGCAGATTTACTGGGTCGCGAATGCGGCCGTGTTAGGGGCGGTGGCAGGGCTGGTCATTCAGTTGCCGTCGCTGCCGCGGTTAGGCTACCGGTACCGGGCCCTCTTGGAGTGGCGGGAGCCCGCGATCATGCAGGTCGGGCGCCTCATTCTGCCTGTGGCGTTTACGACCGGTGCGATCCAGCTACAGAACTTCACAACGCGCTACATGGCGTCGCACCTGGCTGAGGGCAGTATATCGGCTCTGAACTACGCCGTACGCCTGAATTCGCTCCCGTACGGGGTCGTCGGGGCGGCTATCGCAACCGTGCTCTACCCCAACCTGGCAGACCAGGTGGCGACGGGGCGGCTGGATGACCTGCGCCGTACCATCGCCGGAGGGCTGCGGCTGTTTGGCTATATACTGCTTCCCATGGCCTTCGGGTTGTTCGCCTTTCGCGAGCCCATCGTGCGGATGTTCTTCCAGAGGGGTGCGTTCAACCCGCAGGCGACGACCGTGACGGCGCTAGCGCTGGCGTATTACGCACCAGGTATTCTGTTTTTTGGTTGGCTCGACTTTTTGAGCCGGTGCTACTTCGCCCTGCAGGACCCCATGACGCCGATGTGGACCGTGTTTGGCATGGTCGCCGTGACTGTGGGGTTGAACTTCGTCTTCATCGGGCCGCTGGCGCAGGGGGGACTGGCGCTCGCCACGACGCTCTCTACGGTTGTGGCCGTGCTTTATCTGCTGTGGCGGCTGCAGCGGCGTGTCGGCGGGTTGGCAGTGGGTGAACTCGCGTGGTCCACACTCTTTAGCGCCGGCACGGCGCTGGTAGGGACGCTCGGGGGAGTCGGGTTGTACAACCTCGCCGGGGCGTGGCTGCCTGGTGGCCGGACCCTGGCGGAGGCGGCACGGCTGGGCATCGGGCTCGGCACGGTCATGGTGGTGCATATCGGGGGCGGGATTGCGCTGGGGTTTCGCGATGGGACGGTGCTTGCGGCCATGGTGGGACGGCGCCTTTCCCGGCGCAGGGATTAGGCTTGGGTCTTCTTGTCTGAGCTGAGCGGACGGCGGGGGGGATCACGGTCTTGACGTTGCAGCGGCTCCTGTCTTGGATCCTCGCACTGGGGCTGGTCGCCGCCGGCTTCGTGGCCGTGACCCGCGCGGTGGCCCTGTCAGGCAACCAGGGCGTCGCGGTGGCACTGTCACTGTCGGCGGTGCGCTCCAGCAGCGTGACGCAGGCCTATCCATTCAATGAGATTCTGTCGGCATACCAATCAGCCGGGGTCACGACGCTGGTTCTGGGCGGTACGACGCTACAGGGTTTGGTGGAGACCGGTGGGACCGGATTTCCCTCGAACTACCCGGTTTTGGTTTCGGTTGATGACGCGGCCGCCACCAGTGCCGTGACTGTGACGGTGCGTGGGAATCCTGCACTGGCGGACTGGATCCAGGCGCGACTGGCTGCCCGGTTGGGGGCGGAGCAGGTTGGCGTGACTTCCGCTGGTCCGGACGTTCGGCGGTTGACTGTGCGGGGAGGCACGCGTGAGCAGTTGCTCTCACTCAACCTCGGGGTCCATCCGGCGGACCTGGCGCTGGCCAAGCGACTGGGGTTGCGGGTAGCCGTCCACTACTCGGAGCAGGGGAAGATCGGCGGGGCGGCGGTACTCTTTGCCGAGCTGCCGCCGGGCACGGCGGTCCTCTGGACCGGGACGGATTTGCCGGACGGGGTGCGAGCGCTGATGCAATCACGTGGCGATGTGCTGCTGATCGACCACAGCAAGCCGCCCTTCAGCGAAGGCATGCCCCGGGCAATCTCGGCGCTGGCTGCCGGATTGGACTACCGGGCCGTCAAGGTCTTTCGGGTCACCTTCAGCGACACGCTCGATGACGTATGGACTGCCGTGCGGGAACGGACCGCGCGCTTGGTGTTGCTCCAGCCCTTTCACATGACCGATGACCTGGGTCGGGATCTGTCCACCCAGACCCTGAGGTGGGGTCAGATGGTGCAGGGCCTGCGAGACACCGGGTTCCAGGTGGGGCCGGCAAAGCCCTTCCCGCCGTATCACCCGCCGCTTTGGGCCCTGGTGCTCAGTGGTCTGGGTGTGGGCGCCGTCGGGGCCCTCATTTTGACGGGATTCCCCGGTTGGCTGCGGGTGATGGTGATGCTCGGTGGCGGAGTGGCTGCGGGCATGGGCTCAACGCTGGCTCTGCAAGGCACGGCGCTGGCTGCGGCTGTGCTGCTGCCGGTTTTGGGGGCCGTGCGCGCCGCTGCCGTGGAGCGGCTATGGGTCCGGTTGGGCTGGCTAGCGGGCGCCGGGTTCGCCGGCGGAGTGCTGCTGACAGCCCTGTTAGGCGATATCCGGTTCGTGCTCGAACTGGCGCTCTTCCGTGGGATCAAGGTGGCGCTGGTGGCACCGGCGCTGGTGGCCATGGCGGCTCTTGGGTGGCAACCGCGTCAGGTGGTTGGGCGCCAGTTGCTCCGGGGTCCGGTCCAAGTGTGGCATGTGGCCGTCGCACTGGCCCTGGCGGCCGGACTGGCTCTGATGCTGGCCCGCAGCGGACAGGACTCGAGCGTCCTGCTGGTGAGCAGCCTGGAGCTGAAGGTGCGCACGGTACTGGAGCGGGTGCTGGTCGCCCGTCCCCGGTTCAAGGAATTTCTTTTTGGCTGGCCGCTGCTGGTGGCCGCGCACCTGGTGCTCAGGCGCGGCGCCCGTGCGGCAGGCTATGCCCTGGTGGCGGTTGGTCTGATTGCGCCAGCGTCGCTCATCAACGCCTTCGCCCACCTGCACACGCCGTTCTGGCTGTCTGCCCTGCGCGGGGTGCACGGTCTATGGATCGGGACCATGCTGGGGGCCG
>DAHVXO010000176.1 GCA_027356675.1 Symbiobacteriaceae bacterium
TGAGCCGCCGGCCGAGTCGCCCTCCACGAGGAAGAGTTCACACTCGGCGGGATCCCGACTGGAGCAGTCGGTGAGTTTGCCGGGCAGAGCGGAGATCTCCAGTGCATTCTTACGGCGAACCAATTCGCGCGCCTTGCGCGCGGCCTCGCGCGCCCGGGAGGCACTGACACTCTTGTCGATAATGCGTTTGGCGATGGCGGGGTTCTCTTCCAGGAATTCATTCAGCCGTTCGGTCACAATGCCGGCCACCAGGGTCTCCATTTCGGAGTTTCCCAGCTTGCTTTTAGTCTGCCCCTCAAACTGCGGGTTCTGCAGCTTGACTGACAGAATGGCCATCATGCCCTCGCGGATATCTTCACCCGAGAGATTGTCCTCGTTTTCCTTCAGGAGCTTGTTCTTGCGGGCATATCCGTTGATGACGCGGGTAAGCGACGCTTTCAGCCCGGTTTCGTGGGTGCCGCCCTCCATGGTCCGGATGTTGTTGGCAAAGCTATAGATGTTCTCGCTGTAGCCATCGTTGTATTGGATGGCGAGTTCAACTTCCTGGTCGCCGGTGGAGTGCCGCAGGTAGATCGACTTGGGATGGAGGACCTCGCGAGCCCTGTTCAAGTATTGCACAAAGGACTGGATCCCATCGTTGTACTTGAAGCGGTACTCCATTCTCGACTTCTCGTCGATGAAGTGGATGAACAGGCCCTGGTTTAGAAAGGCCATTTCCCGAATCCGGTTGGCGACCAGTTCAGGATCAAACGTAACCGACTCAAAAACGGTCGGGTCGGGCCAGAACCGCACATAGGTCCCTTGCGCCTGCGTTTCTCCAACAGGGCGAAGGTCGTACACCACGTGTCCTCCGTTGGCGAATTCTATTTCGTACGTGCCGCCCTGTCGCTGCACTTTCACGTACATGCGAGCAGACAGCGCATTCACGACGGATGCACCAACTCCATGCAATCCGCCGGAGACCTTGTACGCTCCTCCGCCAAACTTGCCACCAGCATGGAGAACAGTATAGACAGTCTCAATGGTAGATTTTCCTGTTTTTGGGTGAACATCGACAGGAATGCCACGGCCATTGTCTTGCACGCTGCAGGATCCATCGTCGTGGATTGTAATGACGATGGTATCGCAGACCCCGGCGAGTCGCTCGTCAACCGCGTTATCAACGATCTCCCAGATGAGATGGTGCAATCCACGGATTGACGTTCCACCGATATACATACCCGGGCGCTTGCGTACCGCTTCAAGCCCTTCGAGGACCTGAATCTGTGCACCGGTATAGTCTCCGGAGGAGGTGGTGGATAGTTTATCCCCCTCGGGCGGGGGGAGCTGTTTTTCCTCAGACACCGAGGTTCCTCCCTCATTGCTCGAAACTTCTACAACAGATCAATGCTATCACATTGGCTAGAATGGCACAAGCCGATGTGGTTTAGCCTCCCAGATCCATCGCAATGTTGTTATTTAAAAAGTCGGCCCGCTTCTTCAGCGTGAGGGAAGAGATCGGTGAGAGATACACCTCGGCATCCGTCAGAATCAGACTCTTGGTCTCTCCGCTGGCCACATCAACCACTCGCTTTTGGGTCTGGGCCCAGGAGAGGAACTCGCGGGTTGCCTCGGCCTGTCTGCTGCTCTTGAGGTCAAGGATGGCGATCACGCGCCGCATGCTGACGACCACATCTGCACCGATATGCAGGAACATCAGGCAAGCCCCCTCTGATCCACTTCTACGGATCCAAGCCGCACCCGAAACAACCGGTGTTCAGAAGGCCAAGTTCTCACGGTGAGATCATTCAGATCAGTGCACGTGATGAACGTTTGCACACCCTCTTGGACGGCGTTTAGCAAGTAATGCCGCCGGTTGGGGTCCAGTTCTGAGGCGACATCGTCCAGCAGTAGGATTGGGTTCTCGCCCAGCTCAGCTGCCATGAACTCCAGTTCGGCCAGTTTCAGCGCCAATACGGCCGTCCGTTGCTGCCCCTGGGACCCATACAGCCTGGCGTCTCGTTCACTGATCCAAAATCCGATGTCGTCCCGGTGTGGTCCCACCAGCGTCATCTGGCGGCGGATCTCCTCGCGCCGGCGCTGCTGCATTTGAGACCAGAGTCGCTCTGTTACTTCCTGCGCATCCGGCGTCTGGCCAGCCTCAGCGCCTTGACTTTGATACGCTAATCGCAGTGTCTCCTTACCTTCAGCGAACATTCGGTGATAATCAGCCGCCAGCGGAGCCAGCCGCTCAATTGCTGCCGCGCGCCGGGCCACCAGTTGTGTCCCAGCAGACAAGAGTTGCTGGTCGTAGACGTCCAGCAACGAGGCATCAACTTCGTCTCCCTTGAGCAGGGTGTTGCGCTGGGCGAGGACCCGGTTGTATGTCATCAGGTAGTGCAAGTATGTCTCTGAAATCTGGGATAACTCGACATCGAGGAAGCGGCGGCGGCCGGCTGGGGCGCCCTTGAGCAGATTCAGGTCATCCGGCGAGAAAAAGACGGTTGCCAGGCGGCCGATCAGTCGCGAGATTTTGCGCTCCGGTATGCCGTTGAGCTTCAGTTGTTTGCGGCTATCGTGCCCAAGGCTGACTTCGAGTGAGAGTTCACCGGTCTGTCTCATTACGGCGGCCCTGGCCTGCAGAGAAGAACGTCCCTCACGGATCAGTTCCTGGTCTCGCACTGTGCGATGACTACGCCCGGTGGCGAGGAAGTAGATGGCCTCCAGAAGGTTCGTCTTGCCTTGTGCATTATCGCCAAATAGCACGTTGAGTCCGGGTACGAAGGATAGGGTTATGTCAGAGTAGCTGCGAAAGTCGTGTAAAGCAAGGGAGGCCAGGTGCACAACCTCAGTCCCCCTCCCGGGTGATCTCCCATAGGCCAACTCCCTGAACCGCGATCAGATCTCCCGGGTGTAACTTCCGTCCACGCCGGGTCTCAGACTCGCCATTGATAGAGACCGTGCCAGACGCGATAAGGGCCTTAGCGTGGCCGCCCGTGCCAACCACACCGGCCCATTTCAGAAAGGCATCCAGCGTGATGAAATTCGTGGTGATTGAAATCCGGCGTGCGTTCATGCGCTGCTCCTAGAATGTGATCAGCGGCAGCACGACATAGGTGAAGTTGGGGTTGCTGACCGCTTGTAGGCGGGCCGGGTTACGGCTTCCCGAACACTGGAACTTGAACTCCGGCTCCTCGAGCACTTTCAAGTATTCGACCAGGAACTTGGAGTTAAACCCGATGTCCAGCGGTTCGCCGGCCAGGGTGCCGGCACCAATCTCCTCGTACACTTGTCCGACCTCAGGGGTGTTGGACGTGACTGTGATTTTGGAATCGGACAGGCCGACCTTCACGGCGCCATCTTTGGCGATCAAGGAGGCACGCTCCAGGGCTTCCATGAACTCCGTGCGGTTGACAACCAGTTCAGTGGGGTAGGTCTGGGGAACCAGTCTCATCACGTCGGGATACTGACCTTCCAGGAGCCGGGAAATCACGCGGACCTTGCCCAGGTCAAAGAAAACCTGGTTTGCGGTCATGGCAACCCGGGTGTTGTCACTGGCTTCGGCCGACAATAGCCGGCCGAGTTCATTCAGGGAGCGGCTTGGAATGATGATTGAGAAGCTGTGTCCCCCCGGATTCTCGGCGTCAGTTGCGGCATGTGCGATGCGCACGCCGTCGGTAGCAGTTCCGGTGAGACGAGTGTCACGCAGTTTGAAGAGAACGCCCGTGAGCCAGGGCTTGCTCTCGTCGTGCCCGGCGGAGAAGGTCGTCTGACGTAACAGGTCTTTGAGAAGGACTTGACTGATTACAAAGCTGGAAGCGCCGTCCACGTCAGGCAAGCTCGGGAACTGGTTTGGAGAGAACCCATGAATTACATATTGGGATCGGCCCCAATGAACGGTGGCTGTGAAGTTGCGCTCGTCGACCGCCAGTTCGATGTCGCCAAAGGGAATTCGCCGGACCAGGTCCGTAAGGTAGCGTGCGGGCAGGACGATTTCGCCGTCTATGATGACGTTGCAAGGCACAGAAGACTCTATAGCCAGCTCCATATCCGTGGCGCGCAGTGTAAGCACGCCCTCGCGAGCGCTCAGGTAGATACCGGATAGGATCGGAATCGTATTCTTTGTCGATACCGCCTTCGATACGATTGCGAGCGTGCTGTTCAAGGCGTCTTGGCTAATTGTAATCTTCACGGGGTGCCCTCCTCTTGAAAGCGGCAGCGGTTCGATGGCTCCTTACCGCGTGGATGAGCAATGAGCAATGATCGTATTCGTCATTGTAGGGCCTGTGGATTTGTGGAAAACCCCGTGGATATCTAGAGCACCGACCATCGCGAGGAGTAATAACATGTGGGCAAGCGCGCGTTCGACATCCACAAGTTAGATAAAAGTTGGGGAAACTCCTGGGTGACTAATCTATTCACAGAGTCATCCACAGTCTTTATCAACAGATTCTTGATAAAAGGGGGCATTAATCGGTGCGGATCCGGTTCACCAGGAGATCAACGATGGCCGCAAATGAGGGGTCCTGCTTGATGTCGTCCGAAATCTTGTCGTATGCATGAATGACCGTGGTGTGATCGCGGCCGCCGAACTCTTCACCGATCTTTGGGAGCGAACAATCCGTAAGCTCACGGGAGAGGTACATGGCGATCTGGCGGGGGAAGGCAACGTTGCGTGTTCGCTTGCGCACCTCGAAATCCTGAAGTTTCAGGTTGTAGTGCTTGGCGACAACTTCCTTAATAGAATCAATGGTAATCTGCTTGGGCCGGCTGGGCGGCAAAATGTCTTTCAGGGCAAACATGGCCAAATCATACGTGACCGGGCTTCTCATCATGCCTGAGTACGCGACCACGCGCGTGAGTGCGCCCTCTAGTTCGCGAATATTAGTCTCAATATTTGCAGCGATGTATCCGATGACTTCGTCCGGCACATTAAGAGATTCCATCTGGGCCCGCTTACGCAAAATCGCAATCCGAGTCTCCAGGTCGGGCGCTTGAATATCGCAGATCAAGCCCCACTCAAAGCGAGACCGGAGGCGGTCTTCGAGGGTGGGGATCTCCTTCGGTGGCCGGTCCGAGGAGATCACGATCTGTTTGTTTGCTTCGTAGATCGCGTTAACTGTATGGTAGAACTCTTCCTGCGTGCGCTCCTTGCCGGCCAGGAATTGAATGTCATCAATCAGCAACACATCGACATGGCGGTAACGGTTTTGAAAGTCAAGCGTCGAGTTGTCCCGCAGGGCATTGATGAATTCGTTGGTAAACGTTTCCGTAGACACATAGGCCACTCGAGTGACGGGGTTCTGAGCGATGACAAAATGCCCGATGGCATGCATGAGGTGTGTTTTGCCCAATCCGACTCCGCCATATATGAAGAGCGGGTTATAGGCCCTGGCCGGCGTTTCAGCGACAGCCAGTGAGGCTGCGTGGGCAAACCGGTTGGAGTTTCCCACCACAAAGGTCTCAAAGGTGTATTTGGGGTTCATCGGTTTGAACATGCCTTCGGTGGGATAGGATTGATATTGATTAGGTAGGTGCGCAGCAGAGGCGGTGACAGCCACTTCAACCGCGCCGCTATTGCTGACCGCACCGTTGGACGGTTCGAGATCCTCAATGACGTTGGGATTAGAGACGAATTTGAGGTTCATGTTCCGGTTGGTCAGGTCCTGGAGTGCCTGCCGGAGCATGACACCGTAACGCGACTCAATCCGGTCCTTTGCAAACTCTCCCTGGACGCCTACGATGATGGTATCCTCCACCACGGCTAAAGGCTTCGTTGTCCGTAGCCAGTTCTCGATGCTCGACTTCGGCAGGTGACGTTCAAGCACATCGAGGCACTGCTGCCATACCTGAGACAACTCGGTCTTCATCAGGAGAGCCTCCTCGGAGAGTAGAATCGACAAAAAGAGTTGACCGGCAGGCGTCGCACGGCGTGCGTGGGTCAGCGTGGGGAGTATCAACAAGTTATACACATGATTATCCACAACTTGTGTATAAAAAGATTTGAGCCTGTTCCTGCTGCCACCTGAGGTGGAAGAGGACGGGCTGCACGCTTCATGATATCAAACCGGTGTGGAGTTATCAACAGGGTTTGGGGGAAAAGGCTGCGTGTACGGACTTCCGTGGGGAATACCTGCCGCGCGGTCTGAATAAGCCCCTGCCTTCGGGTGGATAACGTGTGGGTCACTGTCCACAGAGGCGGCCGCCGTGGGAGCATTGCGTGGATGAAAATGTGGGCAGGGTATACGGAGAGGGCCGCGGCCGCCCGGTCGCGCGCTCCTTGACTTTGACGACCTCTAGGGGTATAATCGCGGATGTGTCTTTCGGGCTAACGTTTTGGGGGTGTACGGGTTGAAGCGCACGTTCCAGCCGCATAATCGCCAGTATAAGAAGGTTCACGGGTTTCTGACCCGCATGAGCACTCGGGGCGGACGTAAGGTGGTCCGGGCCCGCAGACTAAAGGGAAGAACTCGCCTCACTGTCTAAGCCGCGGCGTATGCGTCGTGGCTCTTTTTCCATTCAAGCCCCGCTCGTGCGGGCTGACGGAACGGAGGGTTGGAGAAGGGGCGAACTTTTCTGGGTCGAATCCTTCTCCTACTTGAAGTGAAACGCGCATACCGGCTCAAGTCGAGCATCGATTTCCAGGCGGTCTACGCGAAGGGTAGGTCAGCGGCCAACAAAGCCGCTGTCGTGTATGTACTTTTTCATCGGACCCAGGATCCAAGCCGGGTAGGTTTTGCCGCCGGGCGAAAACTGGGGAAAGCCGTGATCCGGAATCGAGTCAAGCGGAGAATCAAGGAAGCAGTGCGGCTACTGTGGCCGCGCGTGAAGTCAGGGACGTCCTTGGTGGTGATTGCCCGACAGGCGTCGATTGACATGGCCTTTTCGCAGCTGTGCATAAAGGTCGAAGAACTGCTCGAACGTGCAGGTGTATTGAAGGCAGAGGCCTGAAGCAATGAAATATGTACTCATGGGCCTGATTCGCTTCTACCAGCGGTTTCTCTCACCTCTCAAAGGTGCGGCTACCTGCCGGTTCTATCCCACCTGTTCTCAGTACGCATACGAAGCTGTGGCCAAGTATGGCGCTTTCAAGGGTGGATACATGGCGGTGTGGCGCGTATTACGGTGCCATCCATTTCACCCCGGCGGGTACGATCCTGTCCCATAGACAATCTGGACAGGGCTCAATTTGAGGAGGTTTCCTTGCGGTGATCGCATCTTGGTGGGCTCCTGATTGGCTCGTCTCTCCCATGCGAATCCTGCTTGACTGGTTCTTGCATGTCACCGGCAATTACGGCGTTGCGATTATCCTGCTTACGCTGGTAGTGCGTGCGATCATTTTGCCTTTGACCATTTACCAGACGAAGGCAATGAAGAAGATGCAGGAAATTCAGCCGTTGATTAAGGGGCTGCAGGACAAGTACAAGGATCAACCTGACAAGCTCAACCAGGAAATGATGGCCTTGTATAAGACGCAGGGTGTCAACCCGTTCGCGGGCTGTCTGCCGCTTCTGATTCAGATGCCTTTCCTGTATGCCATTTTTGGGGTGCTGCAGAACTTTACGGTCGTACCGCCCATGAGCCCGAGCTTCCTTTGGATCGCGGACCTAAATGCCAAGGACCCCTTATTCATCCTGCCGGTCATCACCGTCGTTTCGATGTTTCTGCAGAGCTACCTCTCCGGCGCCGGGAACGATCCGAACCAGAAGATTATGCTTTACCTCATGCCGTTGCTCTTTGGGTGGATCAGCTTTCAGATGGGCCAATCCGGGGTTGTCCTGTACTGGGTCATTAGCACGGTTTTCGGACTGGTGCAGCAAGCGATTTACCCTGGTTTCCCCCGTCTTAAACCCGCGGTGGATGCGAAAGGGGCAGCTAAAGCCAAATGAAATCCGTTGAAAAGAGCGGGCGCACCGTCGACGAGGCTGTAGCAGCGGCTCTCCTAGAGCTCGGCATTCCGGCCGGCCGAGTGACGGTCCAGGTACTTGAAGAAGGCAAGGGCGGTTTTTTGGGGATCGGATTCCGCCCTTTTGTTGTTCGGGTGTCTGCGAAGGAGTCCCGCTCTGAGCGGGTGGGACGGTTCCTTAACGAAGTTTGCGAAGCGATTGGTCTGCAGGCCCAGGTTGCCGTGAAAGAGGACGGCGATTACGTGCACGTCGACGTGACCGGACGCGAGGCCGGCATCTTGATCGGCCACCATGGGCAGACCTTGGACGCGCTCCAGTACTTAACCAACCTGGTGGCTGGGAAGGCTGGTGATGAAGGTCCACGGGTGCTTTTGGATGTCGAGGAGTACCGCAAGCGGCGAGAGGAAACGCTAATCAGGCTGGCCACCCGCTTGGCAGACCGGGTCAGGCGCAACGGAGAGCCTCTGGAGCTTGAACCCATGAGTGCACACGAGCGGCGCGTGATCCACCTGGCACTGCAAGACAGTCCCTCTGTTGAGACCTCCAGCGAGGGAGAGGAACCGTTTCGCCGGGTCGTTATTCAGCCAAAGCGGTAAGACGGGATGTAAGGCCTGGTAGCAACTACGCTACTGGGCCTTTTTTGTCCTACAGGGCGTATCCGGTTAATCGGTGGAAGGGGGCAGACTATGGCCGCCAGAGATACCATTGCAGCGATCGCGACCGGTCTCGGGGCGGCTGGGGTTGGCGTGATCCGGGTGAGCGGAGCTGGTGCGATAGCCGTTGCGACGACGGTGTTTCGGCCGCGGCGGGGCCGTCCCCTCGCCGAACGGCGGACACACTCTGCTGTCTATGGCTGGGTTCTGGCCCCGGAAGGCGAGCCAGTCGATGAGGCTTTGGCGCTGGTCATGCGCGGTCCCCAGTCCTATACCGGTGAAGACGTAGTCGAACTGCACGGTCACGGAGGGCAGGTGGCACTGCGCCGGGTCCTCGAGGTGGTTGTGACGGCCGGGGCGAGACTGGCCGAGCCAGGTGAATTCACCCGGCGAGCCTTCATGAATGGACGGATGGATCTATCCCAAGCGGAAGCTGTAGTCGATGTGATCCGGGCAAAGACGGACCGGGCACTGAAGGCTGCGGTCGGACAATTGCGAGGGAAATTTGGCGATCCGGTACGCGCCGTGCGCCTTCAACTCTTGGAGGCCATGGCGCATCTGGAAGCGGATATCGACTTTCCGGAATTGGAACTCGAGGTGCAGACCAGGAGCCAGGTGACCCAAACCTGCCGTTCCGGTCTGGCTCGCTTGGAAGAGTTGCTGGCCGGAGCACGGCAAGGCCGGCTCTTGCGGGACGGGCTGCGGGTAGTGTTGGCTGGCCGGCCCAACGTTGGAAAGTCCAGTCTCATGAACCGGCTGGTGCGCGAGAACCGGTCCATCGTGACTGAGATTCCGGGAACAACGCGGGATGTAGTGGAGGAATGGGTCGGCATAGACGGGTTGCCGGTGGTGCTGGCCGATACCGCGGGGATTCGTGAGACAGCCCACCCCGTTGAGCGGCTGGGCGTTGACCGGAGTAGGGCGACCATCGAGAAGGCAGACGTGGTGATTCTAGTAGTGGATGCCACGGCTGGGATCACAGCCGAGGACCTGGAAGTGGTCCGGGTGTTGCCAGGTGATACGATTGTGATCGGCGTGGTTAACAAGTGCGACGCTGAACCGGAGTTTGACCTGGGGGAGCTGGTTGCCGTCGTGCCGCAGGCGGCGGTAATACGAGTGTCGGCGGTGTCCGGGTTGGGGATTGCCGATCTTGAGGCTGCCATCGCTTCATGCGCCCGTTGCGCAGACTTGGAGGAAAGCTTTGTTGCCAACGCCCGGCAGGAGGAGAGCCTGCGCCGTGCCGTCGGGCATCTGGAGGCGGCGTTGGAGACAGCCGACGCCGGGATGGGGGTTGATTTGGTCGCCATTGATATTCGGTCGGCCTGGGCGGCATTGGGGGAGATTACGGGTGAAACCGTTGGTGAAGATCTCCTGGATCAGATTTTTAGCCGGTTCTGCATAGGGAAGTGATGTACGCGTGAGCGTCACGAAGGAATATGATGTAATCGTCGTAGGGGCCGGACACGCCGGTGTAGAGGCGGCGCTTGCTTGCGCGCGCATGGGAATGCAGACGGCGTGTTTTACGACCAATCTCGACAACATTGCGATGATGAACTGTAACCCTTCCATTGGGGGTCCTGCGAAGGGGCATCTTGTCAAGGAGGTCGACGCGCTGGGGGGTCAAATGGGCCTCACGGCGGATGAGACTTTTATTCAGATGCGGCTGTTGAATACTGGAAAGGGTCCAGCCGTCCGCGCACTGCGCGCGCAGATTGACAAGCGGGCATACGCGTGGGCGATGCGGCTGGTGATGGAGCGGACGCCTGGTCTGGACCTGAAGCAGGGCATGGTCCAGGATATTGTGGTCGAGGGCGGACGGGTGCGTGGGGTTGTGACCGCGACCGGGCTGTTCTTTGGCGCGCAGGCCGTTGTGCTGAGCACCGGAACTTACCTGCATGGGAAGACCATCGTCGGTGAGGTGCAGCGCCAGTCCGGGCCCAGTGGCATGGCTCCGGCAGTTGGGTTGACGGCCAACCTGATGCGTTTGGGTCTGGAAGTCGGACGATTCAAGACCGGCACGCCGCCGCGGGTCGACGGTCGCACCGTTGATTATGGTGTCATGCAGCGACAGGATGGAGACGATGAGCCGTGGCGGTTCAGTTTCCTGTCCCCCCGCGAAGTCCGGGAGCAGATGCCCTGCTGGATGACATTCACAGGTGAGCGCACGCACGAGATCATCCGGGCGAACTTGCATCGGGCTCCCTTATTCAATGGGACGATTGAAGGCAAGGGCCCCAGGTATTGCCCGTCCGTCGAGGATAAGGTGGTGCGGTTCGCCGAGAAGGAAAGCCATCAGGTATTTTTGGAACCCGAGTCACGTGAGAGTATCGAGATGTATGTGCTCGGTTTTTCTACAAGTCTGCCGGAAGAGGTCCAGATAGAGGCCATTCGGACGATACCGGGTCTGGGTGCGGTGGAGTTGCTTCGCCCAGGGTACGCGATTGAATATGATTACGTGCTAAGTACGCAGCTACGGCCGTCGCTGGAGACCAAGCGGGTGGGCGGGCTGTTCTGCGGGGGCCAGATCAACGGAACGTCTGGTTATGAAGAGGCTGCGGCTCAAGGGTTGCTGGCCGGGATTAACGCGGCGCTGTCGGTGCAACAACGGGAACCGCTGGTACTTGGGCGGTCGGAGGCATACATTGGTGTGTTGATTGATGATCTGGTCACGAAAGGCAGTTCGGAGCCTTACCGCATGATGACCTCGCGTGCGGAGTACCGCTTGCGTCTGCGTCAGGATAACGCGCACGTGCGTTTGACCGAGAAGGGCCGGTCCGTGGGGTTAGTCAGTGATGAGCGGTGGCGGGTGTTTGAGGGGCTGCGGGACGAGACTGTTGCGGAGGAAGGCCGGTTGCGTGGCACGGTCGTGAGCCCCACGGCGGCTGTGCAGGACGTGCTCAGGCGCGCGGGGACGCCGGACCTTCAGTCTGGGGTGGCCGCGGTTCAGTTGTTGAAGCGTCCGGAAGTGCACTATAGCGATTTGGTGGCGATGGGTGTTGGCCGTAGCGATTTGAAACATGAGGTCGTATCAGAGGTTGAAACTACTATCAAATATGAAGGTTACATTCGGCAGGAAGAAGAGCAAGTCGAACGCCAAGGGCGCCTCGAGGGGCGGCGCATACCGGTAGACCTTGATTATTCTGCACTGCGCGGACTGTCGATGGAAGCCCGGGAGAAGCTAGGGCGTGTTCGTCCTGAGACACTGGGTCAGGCGGGGCGGATTGCCGGCGTGTCCCCCGCTGATGTTGCGATGTTGATGGTGTATCTTGAGGAGCGGCGCGGAAGGCAGTAGGAGTGGTAGGGATGGACGAGACCGACGTTAAGGCGCTGGAGGACGGGCTGGTGGCTTTGGGCGTTGCTACACCTCCCGGTGCTGTGGCAGGAATTGTTCAGCATCTGGGTATGGTCAGTGAGTGGAATGAGCGGGTGAATTTGACGGCTGTCCGGCTACCGCGGGAGATGGTGCTGAAACACGCTGTGGATTCGGCGTCGCTTCTGTCGGTGGTGCAAATCGGTCCCGGGTCGGCGGTTGCTGATGTGGGTACAGGTGCGGGATTCCCTGGCATTACGGTGAAATGCCTGGTCCCGAGGGCGAACGTTGTTCTGATTGATAGTCTGGCCAAGCGGTGTCGGTTTTTGGAGGCTGTTGGGGCGGAGGTCGTCAGCCAGTTGCCTGGTGTTGGCGGGTGTTTCGAAGTTGTTTGGAGTAGAGCTGAAGATGTTGGTCTGAAGGCAGGGTACCGCGAACAGTTCGATGTGGTAGTTGCGCGTGCGGTTGCGGAGCTGCGCGTTCTGGCTGAGTTGTGTCTACCGCTTTGTCGAGTTGGGGGCGAGTTTGTCGCGATGAAGGGACCTGCTGTTGAGGCTGAGGTGGACAGGGCGGCGAATGCCCTGACGGTGCTTGGTGGGCGGGTCGAGGAGGTAAAGGTGGTGGAGTTGCCGGAGGGTGCCGGGGGTAGAACGCTTGTTCGTATCCGCAAGACCCGACCGACCCCAATTGGGTATCCCCGGAAGGCTGGGACTCCGGAACGACAGCCACTGTAGACGGCGGCCGGGGTGGGCGAGGTGGTTTGGGTATGTTAGTGTTGGGTGCAGGAACGGGTGTCGGTGTGCCGAATGTGTATCGGGCTATGACCTATGTTAAGGGGACTGCTAGTGGGTCCGACGGGGGTGGCGTTAGGTGGGCCGGATTATTGCCGTAGCCAACCAGAAGGGCGGGGTTGGAAAGACCACAACTGCGGTCAATCTGAGCGCGTGCCTGGCTGAGGCTGGTAAGCGGGTTCTGCTTGTAGACGTCGATCCTCAGGGTAATGCAACGAGCGGCCTTGGCATCGAGCGGAAGTTACTGGCATCGTCAGTTTACGAGTTACTGCTTGAGGATATGTCCCCCGTTCAAGTCATGGTACAGACCGTCGTCAAGGGCTTGTGGGTCGTACCGGCGACGATTGACCTGGCTGGTGCGGAGATTGAACTTGTCCCACGCATTTCGCGGGAGAATCGGTTGAAGCGGGCGTTTCAGGGAGTCCGGGGCGATTTTGATTTTGTGATTATTGACTGTCCGCCTTCCCTGGGGCTTTTGACGATTAATGCCTTGACGGCGGCCGACTCGATATTGATTCCGATTCAGTGCGAGTATTACGCATTGGAAGGGCTTACGCAGTTGATGGAGACCTTCAAGCTAGTGCGGGAGGCTTTGAACCCGAATCTTGAAGTCGAGGGTGTCGTGCTTACGATGTTCGACGGGCGGACGAACCTGAGTATTCAGGTCGTGGATGACGTGAAGAAGTATTTCAAAGGAAAGGTATACAAGAGTATCATCACACGAAACGTCCGGCTTAGTGAGGCGCCGAGCCACGGTCAGCCGATCACGGTGTACGATCCACGATCCAAGGGTGCGGAGGCCTATCAAGAGTTGGCGCGGGAGGTGATCGAGCATGTCGAAGAGAGGGCTGGGCAGGGGTCTAGGAGCGCTGATTCCCGAGGTTGAGATCGGCGACCGTGACCGCGATGCGATCAGTGAGATCGAGATCCGGCTGATTGAGCGGAATCCGCGGCAGCCTCGCAAGCAGTTCGATCAGGCGCGGCTCGATGAGTTGGCCGCTTCCATTCGTGAACATGGTGTCGTACAGCCTATCGTCTTACGGCCGAGGGATGGCAAGTTCGAAATTGTGGCCGGCGAGCGCCGGTGGCGGGCTGCTCAATTGGCCGGGCTACAACGAATTCCAGGGCTCGTTAAGGAGTTTTCCGAGGCTGACGCCATGGAAATCGCCTTGATTGAGAACCTACAACGGGAGGATCTGAATCCGCTCGAAGAGGCTGAGGCGTATCGGGTTCTGATGGAGGAGTTTGGGCTCACCCAGGAAGAGCTTGGCCGCCGTCTGGGGCGGAGCCGGCCGCAAATCAGTAACACTTTGCGTTTGCTGCACCTGGGTACTCAGGCGCAAGAAGCGGTTCGCGCCGGGCAACTGTCGATGGGGCATGCGAAAGTGTTGGTTGCGGTTGAGGACCCGGTCGTGCAGGAGTCTTTGGTGCGAGCTGTGTTTTCCGAGGGTCTGTCGGTTAGGGAATTGGAAGAACGACTCAAGAAGGAAGCAGGCGATAAGGGGCGCGACAAGGGTACCCGACCCCGGCTTGGACCCGAGATGTTAGACCTGGAGCGGCGGTTGCGTGAGTGGTTTGGTACGCCGGTCCGGGTGGTGGCTGGGGAGAAGAAGGGCCGGATTGAGATTACGTATTTCGGTGAAGAGGGATTGGGGCGCATTATGGATGCGCTGGGTCTTGTCGATGAAGCGGGGGGTGCGCCTCCGAAAGGCCCGTTTCGGGTGTGAGGGCCGTCCGCCCGTAATGTAAGTCTCACCGATGTTCCACGTGGAACGTTCCGGATCCCGTAAACGGTTTGGCAACAGCCCATGTACAAGGAGGCCCACACCGTGGACGCCCCGCTTCAGCAAGGCACATCCCTCATAGCGGTTATAGCTTTGATCCTTTCAGTCGGGTCCCTCTTGATTATGTCCATCATGCTTATACGCCAAACCAAGCTTCTCGATCGCTATAAAACGCTGCTCACGGGTCCGGCCCAACAAGACCTTGAGACTTTACTCCTGGCCCAGGACGGCAGGGCAAACGACCTGGACCGGCGCCTAGCTGAGGTGACCGCCCGGGTCTCCGCACTCACGACCAACGCTCAACTTCACATCCAAAAGAGTGCGACCGTCCGGTTCAATGCCTTTCCGGACACGGGCAGCGACCTGAGCTTTGCGATTGCCCTACTTGACGCAAACAACAACGGCCTCGTCTTATCCAGCCTATACGGTCGCTCTGAATCCCGTGTCTATGCCAAACCAATCAAGGACGGTTGCTCCTCCTATGCGCTGTCAGAGGAAGAGAAGTCTGCAATTGCCCGAGCGATTGCCCAGACAGAACAGGGGGCCTAGTCACGGGTGCGATCTTCGACACAGCAAAGGCCGCCGGTTGTCCACGAAGGCGCCATGCTCCAGGGTGACAGCAGCATGCCCTGCCGGTCGCAGCGATTCGGTGAAGACCGAACGGCAGGTCTAGAAATTAGGGTATCGCCTGCCCTGAATGGCAGGAGGGCAATTACACTTGCTTGCGGCGCTCAACTGAGTTCGCCCGAAACCGCTCGCCTGCTTGAGCCCGCCAGCGCCTCCAGCCCCTTCCTGATGCCGCCAGCTGCGACTCTCGCCATCTGCATCACCAGACTCAGGCGTGTATTCTGGAGGACATAATACTCCATGAACCCGCCTACGTTCACAATGCCTGTAACATAGACATGCCCGACCGGCGGTAGCGATTTATTGACACCGGCCCCTGGTCTCAGGCTCCCGACACCCACCGTAAGCATTCCCACCGACTCGGTACGACCGAGACAGGCGTCAACCGCCAGAATGAACGGCTGCTTGCCTAAGCCATTCAGAGCGGTCACCGTGGTGACAAGATTGCTGGCGTGAACGGGGTTCTCCAGCGTGCCCAACACCCCATAGGGGCGGTCAACAAGGGCTGCCAGCTGGGACCCGATGAGTGGTCCCAACGCGTCTCCAATCGATCGATCCGTACCTACGCACAGAAGAAGGATCTCATCAGCATCGGAGGCCGATGAGCGACCAAACTGAACGATGGCCTGCGCAATGACGGTCTCCGCCGACGGGTTGTCCATATGCACACGTTCCTCGCCTACAGCCTCACCGCGAGACTGGGCCCCCTTGTTCAGGTGTTCCGGCACGCCTCAGCCCCCGCCCTGCACAGGAATTCCGCCTTATAGGGAAGTATATGGCACAAGCGGGAGCTGTATGTACCACCACTCAGAGTGCCAAGGAGGCGCCCATGGATAACGAAGAGCGAAACCCGACACTCTTGCAGGCGGATTCAGCCTATACGGCTGGCCGGTTGGATGAGGCCTTGCGCTTGTATACAGAGGCCTTGGCACTCGAACCAGCGTTGGCGTGGGCCCACAGTCGCGTCGGCGCTATTCTCGCCCAACAGGGCGACAAAGAGGGTGCAGAGGATGCCCTGAGCCGGGCAATCGCGCTGGATCCAAATCTGCCCCAAGCCCACAGCAACCTGGGAAACCTCTATTACGCCCGTGGGGACTACGAACAGGCCGTTGCCAAGTATAAAAGTGCAATTGCCCTGGACCCCTCTGCGGCGTTGTACCATGAAAATCTTCACGCGGCCTACAAGAAAATGGGGAAACTTTCAGAAGCAGTTGGCGAACTCAAGCAGGCCCACCGCCTTGAGCGTGAGGGGGCAAAGGCGGACGTCAAACACCGGTTTCAAAACGCTCGAAAGGGCCTCACCAGGCGGTCTGGTTGCCTTACGTTTGTAGTCCTCCTGATCATAGTCGCCGTGGTTGGCATGGTGATCAGCTACGTCTGAGACAAGGACGTCTATATGCCGGCACCACCTCCACCCAGGAGGGCATCCCTAATCAACCGGATGCCCTCCATTTATTCGCCTCACCAATTATTCGCCTCACTAAACTTCATACATGCCATAAATCACTGAGATATCTATTACAAATAAGAAGGATTAGGTCGGGCAGCGGCGAATCGACATTTCTAATCTGTCATCAGGAGGTGCACGAAGTGAGGACACAACAAGTGCACCAATGGCGGATTGGGGTGTGTTCCAATTCTCTCGGGGGTGAACATCAGGTATGAAGAGGACTCTGGCGCTGCTCCTGACCCTTGTGCTCTTGCTCGTCGCCGGGTGCGG
>DAHVXO010000231.1 GCA_027356675.1 Symbiobacteriaceae bacterium
AAGTAAAGCGTTGTGTGACTGCTTCCAGCGCCTGTCGCCCTGCCTCTGGGATCCCTGGTACCTTCGCAACCCGTGTATACGACTTCATGGAAGCCCTCCCGCCCGCCCATCAACTGAGGTCCCACGGATCGTCTACCGCCCGCCACCGGGGGGCGGGGACGCGATCGTTACCGTAAAACAGGTACCGCGCCCTGGCTCACTCTCCACCTCCACCTTCCCATGGTGGGCCTCCACCAGACTGCGGACGATGGCCAGCCCGAGGCCGCTGCCACCGGTCTCGCGCGAACGGGATTTGTCCGCCCGATAAAACCGGTCAAAGACATGCGGCAGATCTGCCGGGGCAATGCCTGGGCCCGTGTCGCGAATCTGCACATGGAGGTGACCGGCGTCGCGCCAGGCCCTGAGCGTCACACGGCCCCCCGACGGCGTGTACCGCAGGGCATTGGATAACAGGTTGACGAAGACCTGACGCAACCGGTCCGCGTCGGCCTGCACCGGTGGGAGGTCGGCGGCGATGTCCGCATGTAGTTGGACGTCCCGGGCCGTGGCAACCGGTTCCATGTTCCCGACCAGGCTGTGCAAGAGCGCCGCCAGATCGACATCGGCGGGGTGTAGCGTGAGCGCCCCGACCTCGGCCAGGCTGAGGTCGCGCAGGTCGCCGACCAGCCGGCGCAGCCGGATGACCTCATCTTGGATGGGCAGGAGGGCCTCGGGTTCGAGCGACACCTTCCCGTCTTGCATCAGGTCCAGGTGACCCTGCATCACCGCCAGCGGGTGTCTCAGTTCGTGGGCGACGTCGGCCAGCAGCTGGCGGCGCGCCCGCTCCCCGGATTCGAGCCGTTCCCCCATCCGGTTAAATGTCCGGGCCAGGTCGGCAATCTCATCGGCACCGCTGACCGGAACGCGCCGGGACAGGTCTCGCAGGTCCAGTTGGGATACGGTATCGCGCAGTTGCAGAAGCGAACCGGTCATCCGGCCGGCGATCCACAGGCCGACGCCCGCCGCCACCACGAGGGCGGCCACGCTCGACCAGAGGCTCCTCTGCAACGTGACTGTGAACGGACTCGTGCCGCCCATGTGCGACATCGTGCCGCCTTGCATCCCCATCGCGGCGTACATGCCGAAGTTGAGGCCGAGAAACGAGAGCAGCAGGGCTGTAAAGGCCACCCCAACAAACGCCCAGATCAGCTTGATGCGCAGGGACATGGACGGTCACTCCTTCGGCGGCACCAACTTGTAGCCCGTTCCCTTGACGGTCTGGATCAGGCTCTCACTCCCCAGCTTCCGGCGCAGATGGCTGATATGACTGTCGATGGTGCGCTCGTAGCCCTCGTAGTAATCGCCCACGGCTGCTTCCATTAGTTGAAGGCGTGAGTAGACCCGGTTCGGTCCGCGCACGAACACGGCTAGCAGCTTGAACTCCGTGGTGGTCAGCGGGATCTCGGCGTCGCCACGCGTCACTGAAAAAGCAGCAAGGTCGACACGCAAGTCGCCGAACACCGCCACTTCCGCCGGTGCAGACTCCTGGCGGCTGCGACGTAGCACGGCCCGGATGCGGGCAACCAACTCGCGCATGCTGAAGGGTTTGGTCAGATAGTCATCGGCGCCCAATTCAAGTCCGAGTAGCTTATCGCTCTCCTCGCTGCGGGCTGTGAGCATAATAATGGGGGTATTGCCGTCCCGCCGGATCTGACGCGCCACATCGAGTCCGTTCAGGCCGGGGAGCATCCAGTCCAGCAGCACCAGGTCCGGACGCTTCTCTCGCCACACCTTGACCGCAGCCAGGCCCTCAACGGCCAGCAGGGTGTGGTATCCCTCGGACCGCAGGTATTCGTCGACCACCTCACGCAAGCGGTCGTCATCATCGACAATCAGAATGCGTTCACCAGGCACGTGTAGCCCTCCCCCGACTCCAGGCATCGTTCCCTCAAGGTTTCTGTACCACACAGCCCTCCCCCTGCTCATCCACAGAGGCCACGTTCCGTCTCCACGCCTCCTCCACACTGAGACCGTATATTGGAGGCAGGTCAGGTCAATCTACAATTGGGAGCGTGTGAAAGATGATGTTGATGTGGCTACTACCCTTTTTCTTGATCCTGCTGTTCGTGGGGGGTGGCCCGATGGGTCACTGGGGGCACTCTCACCACGATCACCATGGTGGTGGCGATGCGTTGGAGATCCTGCGGATGCGGCTGTCCCGCGGTGAGATCACGCCCGAGGAGTTTGACCGGCTGCGGACAAAGCTCCAGACTCCATGAGGGCATCGAAGACGTCGTCGCGCTGAGAGGCTGGCACATGGCCAGCCTCTCATTTCATGTGCGGCAGTGCCACCGACATGGGCCGCCTCTTGCATGAGCCACATTTCTTGCGGATGTCGGAACAGAAAAACAGCTGGGAAGAAGGGGTCCGCGCGGAAGGACTCGTATCTTTTCGATCGTATAAGAAGTGCAGGCTTGGAGAGTGGCCCTGGGGTGCGTTCTTCTATGCCCAGACCGTGGGACGGATCATGATCGACGGCGGCTATACGGCTTGGTAGCAAACAGGGGGTCACGGGCCAGGTGAAGAACGAAGAGCTTCGGCGCCTTCTAGAGGCAGTTCGCGCCGGAAAGCTGGATGTCGATGCCGCTGTGGAGTCCCTCAGCGGCCTGGGGTTTGTGGATCTGGGGTTTGCAAAGCTGGACACCCACCGCGAGGCGCGCAACGGCTTTCCGGAGGTGGTGCTCTGCGAGGGCAAGCTGCCCGAGCACGCCGTGGCGATCATTGAGCGCCTGGCCGAGTCCGGCGGCCGCGTTCTGGCAACGCGGGCGACGCCCGCACTGTACGCCAGCGTCCAGAGCGCCGTGCCCACAGCCGTCTACCACCCGATGGCCCGCATTATCACCATACCGGCCGAACCCGCTCCGGTCCACGGCGGGACCGTGCTGGTGGTGACAGCGGGAACGGCCGACCTGCCGGTGGCCGAGGAGGCAGCGGTGACCGCCGAGATCATGGGCAACGCGGTTGAACGCCTCTACGACGTTGGCGTGGCGGGACTGCACCGCCTGTTGGCGCATATGGAGAACCTGCGGGCTGCCTCCGTCGTGATCGTGGTCGCCGGCATGGAGGCGGCCCTGGTCAGCGTCGTGGGCGGGTTGGTCCGAGCGCCGGTGATCGCCGTGCCGACCAGCGTCGGGTATGGGGCCAGCTTCGGCGGCCTGGCGGCCCTGCTGGGGATGCTGAACAGTTGCGCCAGCGGCGTCACGGTCGTCAACATAGATAATGGCTTTGGGGCAGGGTACGCGGCGAGCATGATCAACCAGATGGGGGAGCGATAGTGGTGTTGGCAGGGCAGCTGCGAACGAAGTATGAGCACCTCTGTGCAATTCTGCGGGAGATGGAGAGCGTGATCACCGGCTTCTCAGGCGGGGTCGACAGTGCCCTCCTGGCCCGGGTCGCGCACGATGTGCTCGGGGAGCGTGCCCTTGCGGTGACGGCCACGTCGCCCTCGCTGCCGGCGCGGGAGCTGCAGGAGGCCTGCGAACTGGCCCGGCAGTACGGCTTCCGCCATGAAGTGATCACGACCGACGAAATGGCGAACCCGAACTATGTGGCCAACCCGAATAACCGCTGCTACTTCTGCAAGAGCGAACTGTTTACCAGGCTCGATGGGCTCTCCACCCGCATGGGCTACCGCTGGCTGGCCTACGGCGAGAATTACGACGACCAGGGCGACCACCGGCCGGGGGCCGCTGCGGCCAACGAGCGCGGGGTCCGGGCCCCGCTCAAGGAAGCGGGCCTGACCAAGGAAGAGGTGCGGGAGCTCGCCCGGCACCTGGGGCTGCCGGTCTGGGATAAGCCCGCCTTTGCCTGCCTCTCCTCCCGCTTCCCCTACGGGACCGAGATCACCCCGGAGCGGCTGGCTCAGGTGGAGGCCGGTGAGGACTACCTGTGGGAGTTGGGCTTCCGGCAGTACCGGGTCCGCTTTCACGGCGAGGTCGCCCGCATTGAGGTTGAGCGTGCCGACATGCTGCGCCTGCTAGAGGTTGCGGAGGATGTCAGTGCCCGCTTCCGTGCGGCCGGCTTCAAATACGTTGCCATGGACCTGCTCGGGTATCGCCGGGGCAGCCTGAATGAAGTGAGTCTGGTGCAAAGGAGCGAGATGTAGGCAGATGCGTACAGCCTACTTTGATTGTTTCGCAGGGGCCAGCGGGGACATGGTGGCCGGCGCCCTGATCGACCTCGGTCTCGACCCGCACCGGCTGCAGGCTGAGTTGAGCAAGCTGAAACTGGCCGGCTGGCGCCTGCAGGTGCGCTCCGTGAACAAGCTCGGGATCACGGCTGCCAAGGTGGATGTGCTGCTCCAGGACAGCGCCGGGGGCGAGGCGCTCGCCGACGCCGAGTACCAGGAGGTCACCCCCGGAGCAGAGCAGCACCACCATCACGGGTATGGTCATGACCACGACCATGACCACGGTCATCATCAGCATCAGGAACATCGCCCGCTGCGCGCCATCCTCGAACTGCTGCAGCAGAGCGACCTCGACCCGCTCGACAAGGACCGCGCCGCCCGGATCTTCACCCGCCTTGGCGAGGCCGAGTCCAGGGTGCACGGCGTCCCGATGGACCAGATCCACTTCCATGAGGTGGGCGGCCTTGACGCGATCATCGATGTCGTGAGCGCCTGCATCGGCGTGCGCCTGCTGGGCATCGAACGGATCGTCGTCTCGCCCATGCACGTGGGGTCGGGCTTCGTCCAAATGGCCCATGGGCTTTACCCCGTCCCGGGTCCGGCCACGGCCAACCTGCTGGCGGGGGTTCCCGTCTATGCCACGGAGCTGAAGGGTGAACTCGTGACGCCCACCGGCGCCGCCATTCTCGCCACACTGGCCGATGGCTTCGGTCCCATGCCGCTCATGGTCGTGACCGCAACCGGCTATGGGGCCGGTAGCCGTGATCGGCAGATTCCGAACGTGTTGCGGGTGTTCCTCGGGGAAGAGGCGGCCCCGGCTGCGGCGTACCAGACGGAGGCCGCCGTCATGATCGAAGCCAATATCGACGATCTGAACCCCGAGATCTATGCCTATGTCATGGAACGCCTCTTTGCATCCGGCGTGATGGATGTCTTCCTGACCCCGGCACACATGAAGAAGAACCGCCCCGGCAACGTCCTGCATGTCCTGGTCGCTCGGGCCCTCGTGCCGCAGGCACTGGCCATCATTTTCGCTGAGACATCGACCATTGGGGTCAGGACCTACGCGGTACTCAAGCAGATGCTGCCACGGGAGATCGTCACCGTACCGACGCCCTACGGACCGATCCGGATCAAGGTCGCGCGCAGCGGCTCCGCCGTCCTGAATGCGGCGCCCGAGTCTGCGGACTGTATGGCTGCGGCACGCACCCACGGGGTAGCCCTGAAAACGGTTTACCAATCCGCCCAGACGGCTGCCGCCGGCATCCGCTGAGGCGACCCCATGAGACAACTGGCCATTATTGCCGATGACCTGACCGGCGCCTCTGACACCGGTGTCCAGTTCGCTCGCAAGGGATTGCGCACAACCGTGCTCTTCGATCTGCAGAACCTCCCCGCCGATACGGCTGCGGTGGAGGTCGCGGTGATCGATACGGACAGCCGCTCGCTTCCCGCACCGCAGGCCTATCATCAGGTGGCGCAGGCGGCCCGGCGGGTCAGCGCCGCCGGCTTCACACACCTGTACAAGAAGGTGGACTCCACGCTCCGCGGCAATCTCGGCACGGAGATCGACGCGGTCATGGATGTGTGCGCCTGCGACCTGGCGGTCGTGGCGCCGGCCTTTCCCAGGCTGGGGCGCATCACTGTGGGCGGCCGGCACTACCTGGGCGGGGTGCCGATCGATCAGACGGAGATCGCCCACGACCCCAAGTGCCCTGTGACCCAATCCGATCTCCTCACCCTGCTTGGTTCCCAGTCCAGGCGTAAAGCCGGGCTTCTCAGCCTGCCCGTGCTTCGTGCCGGAAGGGCAGCGACACGCAAGGCGGTCGGCCAGTTCGTGGCACACGGGATTCAGCTTGTGGTCTGCGATGCCGAAACCGCTGGGGATTTGCAGCAGATAGCCGCAACCCTGTCTGAATGCCGGCGCGCCGTCCTGTGGGTAGGCTCCGCCGGACTGGCCGAGTACCTCCCTGCCGTCCCGGGGCTTGCGGCCGGCCGCGATCGCGCTGCCCTATCCGTTTCGCCTTCCCGCAAACCGGTTCTGCTGGTGGCCGGCAGCATCTCAAGCACGACACGGGAGCAGGTCACCGCTGTGCAGCGGCTGCCGGGGGTGACCGCGGTTGAACTGGACCCGCTCCTGCTCCTTGCTGATGAGCAGGCCCACAGTGCCGAGACCGAGCGCTGCCGTTCGGAGTTGAGTGCCGCTCTCGTCTGTGGCCGGGATGTGACCCTTTGCACCGGTGCCTCGCCCGACCAGGTTGCCGCCGCCAGGGCGCAGGGCGCCCGGTCCGGGCTGGACGGTGCAGCGGTGGCCAACCGGGTTGCCATCGCCCTGGGTTCCGTTGCGGCACAGGTGCTGGCCACACACGACCTTGCCGGTGTCATCCTGACGGGCGGCGACACCGCCAGGGCCGTTTGCCGGCACCTCGGCGTTTCGGGTCTGCAACTGATTACGGAAGTGGAAACCGGGGTGCCGCTCAGCCGCCTGGTGGGAAGCCGGGACCTGCTGGCTGTGACCAAGGCCGGGGCCTTCGGCTCGGAGCAGACGCTTGTGCGTGCCCTGCACGCACTGAAAGGGGAGCAGTAGCCGTGACGAGACCGATCGTGGGGATGACCATGGGCGATGCGGCAGGCGTCGGCCCGGAGATTATCATGAAAGCCCTGAATGACCCTGCCCTGTTCGAGGCCTGCCGCCCCTTTGTGATCGGCGATGCGAAAATGCTGGAACGGGCAGAAGGGATCGTCCGGACGGGACTCGCCATTCGCCGAATGGCCGTGCTCCCGGAGGCCCAGTTTCAGTTCGGCGCCGTTGACTGCCTCGACCTCGACCTGCTGCCGGACGGCCTGCCCTTCGGACAGGTCTCCGCCGCGGCCGGGGATGCGGCCTTTCGCTACCTGGAGCGGGCGATTCAGCTCGCCAACGCCGGTGCGATTGACGCCATCTGCACGGCGCCATTAAATAAGGAAGCCCTCCACAAGGGCGGCCATATCTACCCCGGCCATACGGAGATCCTGGCCGAACTGACCGGCACCGCCGACTTCGCCATGATGCTGGCGGCGCCGAAGCTGCGGGTGATCCACGTGACCACCCATGTGGGGCTGCTCGACGCCATCCGCCTGGTCAACCCCGAGCGCGTGCACAACGTGATCCGGCTGGCGCATGAGACGCTAAAGCGAGCGGGCTACCAGACTCCGAAGATCGGCGTGTGCGGGATCAATCCGCACGCCGGTGAAAACGGCCTGTTCGGGTACGGCGAAGAGGAAACGAAGATCATCCCGGCTGTGGAGCGGGCCCGAACCGAAGGGATCGACGTGACCGGGCCGCTCCCGGCCGACACGCTCTTCTTCCGCGCCGCCCGCGGCGATTTCGATATCGTCGTGGCCATGTATCACGATCAGGGCCACGGACCGATCAAGGTCCTGGGCCTGGAGGCCGGTGTCAATATCACGGTGGGACTGCCCATTATTCGGACGAGCGTCGACCATGGCACTGCGTTCGACATCGCGGGCAAGGGCATCGCCGATGACCGGAGCATCAAGGAGGCCTTGCGCCAGGCCATCGCACTGGCGCCAAAGCGACCCGAGTGAGTCCGGCGCCGGAGACGGAAGCAGGAAGAATGAGTTGAGGGTGCGAATACGATAGGAAACTGCATACCAAAAGGCGCTAGGGGTGTCCACGGCAACGTGGGCTGAGAACAGGCCAATCTGGGCTGTACCCTCCAACCTGATCTGGGTCATTCCAGCGTAGGGAAGCGTCGGGTGGGTACCCTGTACCTGTCCGGCACTACGAAGTGCCGGCTTTTTTGTGACAGGGGCTCTCCGATCGGCAGGCACCTTTCGGTCTTGCGGCAACGAAGGAGGAGTTGTCGTGTCCGAGGAAAGATCCGGGCCCATCATCGTGCCGTTTCCCGGGAGCCAGAAGGTCTACGTCCCTGGTTCACGACCGGATATCCGCGTGCCCATGCGGGAGATTCAACTAAGCCCAACCGCAGGGCGTTTCGGCGCGGAAGAGAACGCGCCGGTCCGGGTGTATGACACCAGCGGTCTGTATACGGATCCGGCGCAGACTCCGGACATTCGCAAAGGGGTCTTCCCCCTCCGCCGGGACTGGACCCTGGAGCGGGGAGACGTGGTGGAGTATGAAGGCCGGGAGGTCCGGGCCGAGGATGATGGTCTGCTCACCGCCGGCCTGCGGGCAAACAGCGAGGTTTTTCCCGGGCTGAAGCGGCGCCCGCTGCGGGCGAGACCCGGTGGCAACGTCACGCAGATGCACTATGCCCGCAGGGGTATCATCACCCCGGAGATGGAGTTTATCGCCATTCGGGAAGGGCTGTCTGCCGAGTTTGTGCGCGCTGAGGTCGCATGCGGCAGAGCGATTATCCCCGCCAACATCAACCACCCCGAAGTCGAACCGATGATCATCGGGCGGAACTTCCTCGTAAAGGTGAACGCCAACATCGGGAATTCCGCCGTCACCTCCTCGATTGAGGACGAGGTTGAAAAGATGGCCTGGTCCATCCGCTGGGGCGCCGAC
>DAHVXO010000253.1 GCA_027356675.1 Symbiobacteriaceae bacterium
CCGAGGATGTGCGCAGCGTGGGCGAGATTGGCCGCCTGCTCCAGGACCCCAAGTTCCGGTCGGTCCAACTGACGTTTAACTTCTAACCCCTGGGCGGACCGCCCCCATGCGGTAGCGAGGAGTGGTTGGTTTGGCAGTACATGTGGATCTGAATTGTGACATGGGCGAGTCGTTTGGCGCCTATACCGTCGGGGCGGATGAGGCAGTCATGCCGCTGATCAGCTCGGCCAACATTGCGTGCGGGTTTCACGCCGGCGATCCGTTGGTGATGCGCCAGACGGTGCGCCTGGCCAAGGCGCACGGCGTGAGTATCGGTGCGCACCCGGGTTTGCGGGACCTGGCTGGATTCGGCCGCCGCAACATGGCCTGCACGCCCGATGAACTCTATACCGATGTGCTCTACCAGATCGGCGCCCTGGCCGCCGTCTGCCGGGCGGAGGGCGTTTCCATGCACCATGTGAAGGCTCATGGGGCACTCTACAACATGGCCGCCGTCAACGCCGAGATCTCCCGGGCAATCGCAGCGGCCGTCGCCGACTTCGATCGCAACCTTGTGCTGTTCGCCCTGCCGGGGTCAGAGGTGGCCAAGGCGGGCGAGGCCGCCGGGCTCCAGGTCGCCTGCGAAGTCTTCGGCGATCGGGCATACAACGAGGATGGCTCGCTGGTTTCCCGAAAGCTCCCGGGTGCCGTCCTCAGTGACGACACGGCCGCCGAGACCCAGGTGCTGAGTATGGTGTTGGATGGCAGGGTCCGGGCCATCTCCGGCAAGCAGGTCCCGGTCATCGCCGATACGGTTTGCGTGCACGGCGACAATCCGCATGCCGTCGCCTTTATCACCCGAATTCGGGCGGCGCTGACGGGGCGCGGTGTGATCGTCGGTCCCCCACGTAACTGAGAGTGACTTTCATCACTGATGGCGATCTGTGCGCTGTGGTAACCTCTGCACATCAGAACCAGTGAATCATGAGGAGGACATCATTACAATGCGCATCGCCATCCCAGTCACCAATAACGCGGTGGCCAATCACCTGGGCGCCTGCAAGCAGTTCCTGGTCGCCGATGTTGAGGACGGCAAGGTCATGCAGGAAGTCGAAGTCCCGAACCCCGGCCACGGCCCCGGTGGCCCGCCTCCGGTTTTCGTCGCTCGGTTGGGTGTGGGGCAGGTCGTCGCCTGGGGGATGCCCGAGCACGCCCGGGGCATGTTTGCCCAGTTGGGGGTCAAGGTCGTCCTGGGGGCGACGGGTGATCCGCACCAGGTCCTGACCGACTTCATGGGTGGGACGCTAAAGCTCACCACCGACCGGCTCGATGGCGGCGGCTCCTGCGCCCATGAAGGCGACGACGAGGAAGGGCATTCGCACTAGAGCGCACGGCGCCTCCCACCGCACGGGGGCGCCGTTCTTCATTGTCTGCAGGGACGCGGGCGGGCGAAAGGGAACCTTTAAGGGTCCACATTTCGTAAAGGATTCAAGGGGGTCGTCGCCGATGAAGCCGCTCGCCGCTATCCCCGCTGCACTGCCGCCTCAGGGTGTGCGCGTGATCATGGACCTTGCCTGGCAGACCGAAGGTTGCATCCACCTGGAGGTGGGCGAACCGGATTTCCGTACGCCCGACCACATCGTGGCGGCCGCGACCGAGGCCGCCCGTACCGGGTTCACCAAGTACACCCCCAACCCCGGCATCGCCGACTTGCGCCAGGCCATCGTTGTCAAGGAGGCCCGGTACAACCAGGTTGCGGTAGCGGTGGAGCAGGTCTGCGTCCATCCCGGGGCTGTGACGGGTCTGTTCAGCGTATTGCTGGCGCTGATCAGTCCCGGCGATGAGATGCTGGTTCCCGGCCTCTCCTGGCCCAACGGGGAGATGGCCCTGAAGACCTTGCACGGGGTGCCCGTCCACTATTCACTGAAGCTGGAGCAGGGCTTTTTGCCGGACGTGGCCGAGCTGGAGATGCTGGTAACGCCCCGGACCAAGGCCCTCCTGATCAACAGCCCAGGCAACCCGACCGGCGCCGTCTTCCCGGAGGCACTGGTGCTGGAGTTGGTCGCGTTCTGCCAGCGACACGACCTGTGGCTCATCTCGGATGAGATTTACGAGCAGATTGTCTTCGGGGCCGTCCACGTGAGTCCGGCCCGCTTTGCGCCGGAGCGGACGATCACCGTTTCGGGGTTCTCCAAGGCCTACGCCATGACGGGCTGGCGGCTGGGGTATACCATCGCGCCGGCGGACGTGGCCCTGGTGATCTCGCGGCTGCAAGAGCCGATCATCTCCAGCACAAATAGCCCCACCCAGAAGGCCGGCGTGGCGGCGCTAATGGGCCCGCAGGATTGCGTTGAGACCATGCGGCAGGCCTATCACCGGCGGCGGGATCTCGCCGTACGCGTCATGGCGGAGAACGGGCTTTACCGCTACACCCCACAGGGCGCCTTCTATCTGCTGGTGGATGTATCGGCGGTGGGACGGGATTCGTACGCCGTGGCCAAGGCTATCCTACAAGCGGAGAGGGTGGCGGTGGCTCCTGGTGAGGCCTTCGGAGCGGACGGCGCCGGGTTGGTCCGGGTCTCGCTGGCCAGCAGTGAGGAGGCGCTGACGGAGGGGCTGTCGCGCATCTGCCGGTTCGTGCACAGGCATAGCGCCTGACCGCTGCAGGCAACCCGTGTCCAATATTGGACAGGGTACCGGATCCTGGCACCGAAAAATTGACAGCCATTCTCACCGTTGTTACACTGAATGAGGACATTTAGGACCTCGCGATTTCGCGTCGGTACGAATCCCCGCAAACCGTTTTGTAGCAAGGGGTTGAGGTTGCTTGACTCCCTTTCGTGACCTCCATGAGTTCGCCGCCGCCTGTGAGAAACGCGGCTGGCTGAAGCGTATCAAGGCCCGGGTAAACCCCTATTTGGAGATCGCCGAGATCACGGATCGGGTCTCGAAGCTGCCTCGTGGGGGCTATGCCCTTTTGTTCGAAAATGTCGAGGGATCGCAGTTCCCCGTGCTGACCAACACCTTTGGGTCGATGGAGCGGATGTGTCTGGCGCTCGGTGTCGCGCAGCTCGATGACGTCGCTGATCGAATTCGGGATCTGATGAAGATGCCCGGCCCCGGTGGCGGTCTGTTCGATAAGCTAGGCCAGGGCATGAAGCTACTGGATGTGGTCAAGTCAACCCAGCCGAAGGTAGTCTCCAAAGCGCCGTGCCAGGAAGTGGTCATGACCGAGCCGGACCTCACCAAGCTGCCGATCCTCACGACATGGCCCAAGGACGGCGGGCCGTTCATCACCCTTACGAACGTAATCACGCGCGATCCTGGTACGGGTGGGCGCAATATCGGCATGTACCGTCTGCATGTCTATGATAAGCAGACCACGGGCATGCACTGGCACAAGCATAAGGACGGTCAGCGCCATTACGACGCGGCCAGCGGCAGCCGGATGCCGGTGGCGGTCGCCCTGGGCGGCGATCCGGTCACGGTTTATAGTGGAAGCGCACCGCTACCCCCGATGATCCCGGAGTTGATGTTCTCTGGGTTCGTGCGCGGGGAATCGGTGGAGCTGGTCAAGTGCAGGACCATCGATCTGGAAGTGCCGGCGCATGCTGACTTCATCATCGAAGGGTATGTGGATACGGCGGAGCCGCTGAAGATTGAAGGGCCGTTCGGCGATCACACCGGGTTCTACAGCCCGGCCGATCCGTACCCGGTCTTCCATGTCACGTGCATCACCCATCGCAAGGATGCGATCTATCCGGCGACGCTGGTTGGCAAGCCGCCCCAGGAGGATGTGTTCCTGGGGAAGGCAACCGAGCGGATCTTTCTGCCGCTGATGCAGATGTTCCTGCCCGAGGTGCTGGATTACAACATGCCGCCCGAGGGCACGTTCCACAACTGCGTGCTGGTCAAGATTAAGAAGCGGTACCCGGGGCAGGCGCGCAAGGTCATCAGCGGCATGTGGGGCATGGGGCTGATGATGCTGGCAAAGACCATCATCGTCGTGGACGAGCATATCAACCTTGATAATTATAGCGAGGTCTTCTGGTACGTGTCGGGGAACATCGATCCCAAGCGCGACGTGTTCTTCGCCGAGGGGCCGCTGGATGATCTGGATCATTCGGCGCCGGTCTGGCGGTTTGGGTCGAAGATGGGGATTGATGCGACGCGCAAGTGGCCCCAGGAGGGTCATATGCGGGAGTGGCCTGATGAGATTGCGATGGACCCGGCGATGGTGGAGCAGGTCAACCGGCGGTGGAAGGAATTCGGGTTGTAGTCGGGGACGGGGACACCTTTGGGTTCAGCCCTCGGACGGGCACCCGTAAAGTTCAGCCCCTGGCAGTGCCGGGGACGGGCACCCCGCTCCTCGCCCGGGTGCAAGCACCCGAACGCTCGTCGGAGGTGCCCATCCCCGGCTTACCCTGGACTCTCGCGGGCGGCCCTGCCCAGCACCTTACCCGCACCTTCGCCGGCCACCCGCACAGCTATGAGTAGAATGTAATCCGGTATGCCCTCTTTTGTTACGAGAGGTGAACAATTGTGTATATGTCTAAGCGCGTCAGGTTACGGCGAGTCGATCCCGTGAATGACCTGAATGACCGGTTCCGGTGGATGAATGATCCGCAGGTGGTCCGGTACCTGGGTATGCGCCCTGCCAGGCTATCTCGGGATGAGGTCAGGAAGTACCTGGAGAAATGCGCCACGGAATCGGCTGACCTTGTCGAGTTTGCGATCGAGACCCTGGATGGGCGGCACATCGGCGGCTGCACCCTGCGGGGCTTTAACCATGTGGCTCAGGTGGCGGAGTTCGCCATCGCCATCGGTGAGGCAGACTACCGGGGCAAGGGCTTCGGTACCGAGGTCTCGCACCTGATGCTCAAGATTGCCTTTGAGGAGTTCAACCTGAACCGGGTCTGGCTGACCGTAAACGAAGAGAATATCGCCGGGATCAAGGCGTATGAGAAGGCCGGGTTCGCGAAGGAAGGCCTGCTGCGCCAGCATGGGTTCAGCCATGGGCGGTATTACAACGCATACCTCATGGCCGCGATTCGCTCGGATTACGCGGATCCGAAGGGAAGTGTTTAGCAGGTGCCCGGGCTCCGTAAAGTAAAGACATTCGCCGAACTCGTGCGGTTCGAGCACACCATCCTCAACCTGCCATTTGCCTACCTGGGTGCCTTCCTGGCCGCCCGGGGCTGGCCTACGCTCTCGCAACTGTTCTGGATCACCGTTGCCATGGCCGGTGCGCGCACGGCCGCCATGGCCATGAACCGCCTCTTCGACGCCGAGATCGATGCAAAGACCCCCCGGACCAAGAACCGCCACCTGCCGGCCGGGCTCGTGGAACGCAAGGATGTCTGGGTACTCACGGCTGTGGCCTTGG
>DAHVXO010000262.1 GCA_027356675.1 Symbiobacteriaceae bacterium
GATCGGCGTTGAAATGTAGAACTTCGTCATGCTGAATCCCCCTTCCAATCCCTCATGCTGCTGGCACGGCACTCGCCGGAGGCCATCGCAGCAACTCGTCTCCTCGTTCATCCAACACGCGGAGCAGGAAACGGCGCGGAACGCTGGGTGTTGACCAACCCAAGATAAAAGCGCCATCTCGCAGGGTACCCTTGATCATTGTCCCCTGCTCGGTCAAAAGTTCAACCGAGCGTGCCCGGTCCGAATGGATCGCTCCGGCCACAACGGCCGTACCCTTCAGCCATCCGATGACGGGTGCACTTTGGCTCCCTTGTCGCCCAAACGTCTCCCGCTCACCGGTCGTCGTCCACATCCCGAGAATCAGGTCGCCCGATGAGCGCTGGCCAAGGACCGCTATGCCATCGCCAACCGCGGTTTGCAGCAACACCATTGTCTCTGGGCCAATCAGTTCCGCCGGCAGGGGTCTGGATCTCCCACAACCGTACAGGACCACAAGTCCGGTCATGAGGAGAAGTGCCATTCGGGCCATACGTCCGTCTGCGATGGACACCACTCCTTCCGGCAAATAAAAAAACCCGTCCACAAAGGGACGAGGTTTAGCCTCGTGGTACCACCCCAATTTACGCGCCGGTGCATGGCGCGCCTCCGCAGGCACGGGCGTCTCCGCCGATACCTTGGTCCTGTAACGGTGACCGTCCGGCCATGCCTACATAGTTCCCCGGGGAACGTTCAGCTGGCAGCTCCTGAGCCATGTTCCGACCAGACTTCACCACCGGCTTGCACCTAACCCGGCTCTCTGAGGGTGGCATCGGATCGTACTCTTCTCAATCCTCGCCTGTGTTGCACTTAGTATATTCGACTGGAAAAGGGAGTGTCAAGACTGGGTTCCCGCCGAAGTTATCCACAACCTGTGCACAATATGTGATTAGTTCGCGACGTTAAATTTCCGCGCGGCATCGCGCGAATCTTGTGTGGCGGGCGCCGTCGCGGAAAAGCGAATGCACTAGGCGCCCCGCTTGTGTTCCATCCCGACCATTTTCTGAATGTCCTTCATGAAGTAGATGTCAACCGACCCGATTGGCCCATTCCTGTGCTTGGCGATGATGACCTCGACCATATTCTTCTTCTCAGATTCGGGGTCGTAGTAATCATCGCGGTAGAGGAAGGCGACCATGTCGGCATCCTGTTCGATCGCCCCGGACTCGCGCAGGTCGGACAGCATGGGGCGCTTGTCCTGGCGCTGCTCAACCGAACGGGACAACTGTGACAGTGCAACCACGGGGACCTTGAGTTCACGGGCCAGATGCTTGAGCGACCGAGAGATCTCCGAGATCTCCTGTTGCCGGTTGCTGACCTGCCCAGGCCGCGACGGCATGCTCATGAGTTGCAGGTAATCGATGATCACCAAGTTAAGCCCGTGCTCCTGCTGGATCCGGCGGCACTTCGAACGGATCTCCATGAGCGGGCAGTTTGGCGTGTCATCGATGAAGATGGGCGCCTCGGCCAGCGTGGCCAGCCCACTGCCTAACCGCTGCCAGTCCTGGTCCAGCAACTGGCCGGTCCGCAGCCGATGCCCGTCCACGGCCGCCTCGGCGGCGAGCATGCGGAGCGCCAGTTGCTCGGCCGACATCTCCAGGCTAAAGAAGGCTACCTTCGCCCCACCGATAATGGCCGCGTTGCGTGCGATGTTCAGCGTAAAGGCGGTCTTACCCACAGACGGACGTGCCGCAACGACGATCATGTCGGACGGCTGAAAGCCGGAGGTCATCTGATCAAGGTCGCGAAAGCCGGTGGAGACGCCGGTCGTCTTGCCCTTGGCACTGAAGAGGAACTCCAGGTGCCCGTAGGCTGTTACCAGGGCCTCCTTGATATGGACATACCCCTTGCCGCTCCGCCGCTGGGTCACAGCAAAGATGGACTTCTCCGCATCCACCAGCGTCGCGTCGATGTCTTCCGTCACGTAGCAGTCGTCAACCACCCGGCGCGCCGCATTCTGCAACTTTCGCAGCGTGGCCTTCTGCTCCACGATCAACGCGTATTGCTGCACGTTGGCCGTGGTCGGGACGGTGTTGATCAGGCTGGTCAGATAAGACAACCCACCGATATCCTCCAGGTGCCCGCTCTTTCGCAGCTCGTCCTGGAGTGTGATCAGGTCCACCGGCTCGCCCCGGCCGAACAGCGCCATGATCGAGTCGAACAGATAACTGTGCTTGTCTGCGTAAAAATCCTCGGCCCGCAGCAGGTTGGAGACCGCGACGACGGCGTCCCGATCCAGCAACATCGCGCCGAGGACAGACTGCTCCGCCTCGAGGTTCTGTGGTGGCACGCGCTCACTGAAGGCGTTCATCATCGGTCCTCCAAACATCAGTTCTCCCAATGATTCGGCCCGTCTGGTTGGAATCCTCTCAGGCCATTGGGAGATCGGTGCCTAACCCGCGCTGACGGCGGTGGGTATCTCATCCGTAAACAGAAGGGTCATCGCGTCTTCGATCGTCCCGGCAAAGCGCACCTGAATACCCGTGATCTCCTGCGGCGCATCCTTGCGGTTCTCCTCCGGGAGAACCACAACGGTCATGCCCGCCTGTTTCGCACCGTAGATCTTCTCGTAGACGCCGCCGATAGCTTTGACCGTGCCGCGAATAGAGACCTCGCCGGTCAGTGCGACATCCTGGCGAATGGGGCGTCCCTGGATTGCTGAGATCATCGCAAGGTAGATCGCCACACCAGCGCTTGGCCCGTCAATGCGGCCGCCGCCGACGATATTCACATGAATGTCCCAGTTGGCCAGGTCTTCCCCGGTAGCCCGCCGCACCACGGCGGCCGCGTTGAACAAAGAGTCCTTGGTCATGGACCCGGCCGTATCGTTCATGCGCAGCGAACCCTTCCCGGGCTCGCGGGATGGGAAGGCCACGGCTTCAATCTCCAGCACCGAACCGATATAGCCCAGTACGCCCAGGCCAAAGATACGCCCGACCTCGGTGACCTCCGAGGCTTTCCGGTGGACGTTGGGAGCCATCCGCCCGGACTGGATGACCTCCAGCATGTGGTTGCGATTGAGAACAGGGGGCTGGTCGTCCACCGCAGCGAGGTCCCCGCGCTGATAGAGCGCCAAGCCATAGGCGTCTGCCAGGATACCAATCGCCTTTCGTCCCTCAATCGTATACTCTGCGATCATGTCGGCCACGCCGGGTTCGAGCCCGACGCCCAGCCGCTCAGCCGCCTGGGTCACAATGAGCACGATGTCGGCCGGGGTCAGCGGCTCAAAGAACACCTCGGCGCAGCGTGAACGTAGGGCCGGGTTGATCTCGCTCGGGTCACGGGTCGTCGCGCCAATCAGCACAAAGTCCGCCGGCGCGCCCTCCGCAAATAGCTTCTTCACATACTGGGGCACATTCGGGTCGTTGGCATCGTAGTAGCTGGAGTCAAAGCGGACACGCTTGTCTTCCAGGACTTTGAGCAGCTTGTTCTGCAGCATGTCATCCAACTCGCCAACCTCATCGATGAACAGGATACCGCCATGGGCATCTGTCACCAGGCCAAGTTTCGGCTCCGGCACGCCGCTGTCTGCCATATCGCGGCGGGCACCCTGGTAGATGGGGTCGTGCACGCTGCCCAGCAGCGGATTGGTGACTTCCCGCGGATCCCAGCGCAGTGTGGCACCATCCACCTCGACGAACGGCGCATCGGCGGCAAACGGGGTGTGCTTGAGCTTCTTGGCCTCTTCCAGGGCAAGGCGGGCAACCGTCGTCTTCCCGACCCCTGGCGGACCGTAGAGAATGATATGCTGCGGGAACGGCGAGGCGATCTTGGCTAGCAAGCTCTTGACAGCCCGCCACTGGCCGACCACCTCGTCGAAACGCGATGGGCGCAGCACCTCCATCGCCGTCCGGGCCAGCTTCTTGCGGTCCAGTTCCTCCAGGTGCTCCAGCTTCTTGAGTGTGCTGGAGGTCTCGGGACCCGCGTCCTCTTTGAGCACCTGCTGCTTGATCTCACGCACGTAGTCCTCGTGGCGCTCCTGCATGCGCTGCTGGATCTTCTTTTCGATCTTGTCCTCGACTGATCGCCGGGCGACCAGATCGGCAATATCGTCCTCCAATTGATCCAGGATCTTCGGGATTTGCGTACGCGTCGGTACGGCATCGATCGTTGGGTCCTCATTCACGAGACGCTGCAGGGCGAGCACTTGCTCTGCAACTGAATCGGACTTCATCAGCGACAGGGCTTCCAGCTTGCCTGCCTTCAGCACCAAGCGCTCTGGCCCCCACACGTTGGTGAGCAGGCCAAACAGAGCCCCCACCTGCCGGCGGAGGATCTCTTCGGGCGATAGCTTACTGAGTACCGGCGCGTCATCGGATTTCGGGTTCCCGGCCCGGATCAGCTTGTCTAGTATATCTTTCATGGATATCGGGGTGTGAGCCCCTTACCCCCTTTCGGAGAAGCAGCCCGGGCCGGTCTGCTACCGGCCGGGCCACTCAATTAAGCTTCAACGATTTGGACGTTAATCGTACCGGAGATGTTGTGGCCAAACTTGAGCGTAATCGGATAGGATCCGAGGGACTTAATGGGTGTCGTCAATTCAATGAGCTTGCGATCGAAGTCCTTGCCGAGCAACTTGGCGATACCTTCGGCAATGTCCTTGTTGGTGATGGAGCCGAAAAGCCGCCCCGACTCCCCGCACTTGGTGGCGATGGTCACGGTCTGGCCTTCAAGCTTATCGCGCATGGTTCGCAGGTCCGTGAGAATCCGCTCTTCCTTGCGAAGCTTGGCGTTCGTTTCCTCATCAAGCGCCCTGAGGGCGCCAGCGGATGCCTCCATGGCCAGGTTCCGCGGGAAGAGGTAGTTCCGTGCGTACCCGTCCGAAACCTCCAGAGTCTGTCCCTTCGTACCCGTGCCCTTCACATCGGCCTTCAGAATAACCTTCATGCTTTCCCTCCTCTACGGGTGCTCCTCGCGGCGCCTGAACAAGCCGTGTCCCAGACCGCGAAAGTCAAAGATCGTATCCCACATGGCCAGAATCACGAATACCTGCACTGCCATGCCCAATCCCAGGACAAAAAAGGCAGCCAGGATGATCACGCTGCTGATCGCTTTTGATAGCTCCTTCTTGCGCATGAAGCCATATGCCGCTGCGATGCCGACCAGCACAAAGATGAACTGAATCGGCGTGACCACGTTGAGCAGAACCTGAACCCACCATGGTGCGTTAATGATGCTGGGCTGGGTGGCAACACGAGCCGTGGCGAAAGTGGCAATCGCAAAGACCCAGACCGACCAGGTGGGCAGTCGGAACTCCTGAAGCGGTGTCGGTGCAGGGATCGGATGGCCGAATCGTGGCAGAACCGCCCGGGAGAGCATGTAGTTCAACCATGCACTGAAGGCGCCGAACAGGAAAAGTCCAGACGGGAGGACCACCCACGCTGTCTCCACCGGGTGTTGGCGGATTTCACGGATTGTCTGGACCTGGAACTCATTGGCCTGGCGTTCGGCGTCCGTCTTGGCGGGTCTGGAGGCGTACATCTGCTCCAACTGCCCGTAAAGATTGTCGAACATGGACTTTAACGGCTCGGTCTGCAGGGCGTCCGCGAGTGGGTCACGCCCACCCAGGACCAGCGCCCGAGTGACAGAGTAGGCCCCGGCAAAACCCAGGAAGAAGACCACGACCGCGACGAGTCCAATGGTCAGCGGCTTCAGTTTGTGGCGAAACCCGTAGCCGAAGACCATCCCGGGCAGGATCCCGCCGGGCACCAGCAGCAGAAAGGCCTGAATGGGTCCGACGAACATCATCGCAAAGAGGGTTGCAACGATGGCTGCTAGCACGGAAACTCGTCCCCCATACCGGACGTATACCAGGACCAGCGGAATCGGCATGAAGAGGCTGAGGAACGGCACCAGGGCACATACGACCACCAGCGCTGCCATGAGACCGCCGAAGACAAGCCCTCTGACCCCAGAGGGGCGGTTGTACATAGAGACAAGCTCCTTCCGGGGCTGGGGTGAAGGACGGCGCCATCCATTTCGCCGCGGGGCGAAAGGACTCCTGCGCGGTGCGAAAAGGGGCACCGCCCACGCGATGCCCCTGCCCTTGATGTTCCGTTGGTTGCCCGCTTACTCTACGGTAAACGGCAGCAGGGCCACGATCCGTGCCCGCTTGATGGCAGTGGTAAGGCCACGCTGATGGGCAGCGCAGTTGCCAGAGATCCGGCGGGGAAGAATCTTCCCACGCTCAGTAATGTACCGCTTAAGGCGGTTAATATCCTTATAGTCGATGTTCTCGACCTTATCGACGCAAAAGCTACATACCCGACGCTTTGGCCGACGACCACGTTCACGACGCATTCACTTGTCCTCCTTTCTCTCAGAAGGGGACATCATCGTCTTCATGAAAGGTAGGCTCGCTACCCATTGGGGTGCTCTCTCGCTTGGGACCGCCCACCGGCCGTTCTCCACCCGTCTCCTGCCCACGATCGAGGAAGCGTACTTGACTGGCTACGACTTCCGCCTTCTCGCGGCGCTGGCCTTCCTGGGTTTCGTACTGGCGAATCTGGAGGCGCCCCTGGACCGCCACAAGGCGGCCTTTCTGCAAGTAGTTGGCAACAGTCTCAGCCTGCCGCTCCCACACCACGATGTCGATGAAGTCCGTTTCCTTTTCGCCCTGGGCATTCGTTGAGCCACGGTCCACGGCGAGCCGCAGTGTTGCCACAGCCTTGCCCCCGGGTGTATACCGGAGCTCCGGATCCTTGGTAAGGCGGCCGATCAAAACAACGGTGTTGAGCACGTCCTTACCTCCTCGCTGGTCTACTCCCCTGGACGAACGATCATGAACCGGATCACTTCATCGGTGATCTTTAGAACGCGGTTGACTTCTTCCGCCGTCTTCGGCTCGCCCTTGAAGTTCACCAGCGTGTAAAAGCCGTCGCGGAAATCCTTGATTTCGTAGGCAAGGCGCTGCTTCCTGGTCGGCTCAATCTTCTCGATCATACCGGCGTTGCCGGTGACCAAGCCAGTGATCCGCTCAACAAGTGCCTGGTTCCCTGCGTCGTCAAGGTCCGGACGGGCAATCACCATCAGCTCGTAAGACCTCATGTTTCTTCCTCCTCCCTATGGTCTGTTGGCCCCACAACGTGGAGCAGGGAGGCAGCAGCCTCACGGCTGCGCCTATACACTCGGCTCCTGGAGCGCGAGCATTATCCACTATATCACGCGCGTTTCCAATTTTCAAGGCGCGGTTCTGCACCGGCACTACGCGTCTGTCGCGGGCGCCGGATTCTTGGGCCACCGTTCCTTGACGCTCTTCTCAAACTTGATCCGTGGGATCATCACTCTGTGCCCGCAGCCCTGGCACTTGAGGCCGAAGTCAATTCCAGTGCGGAAGATTTCCCAGCGATCGGTCCCACACGGGTGTGGCTTCTTCATGCGCACGACGTCACCGATCTCGTACTTGACGCGCTCCACAGCATTCCCTCCAACGGTCCCCTGTTGAGGGATCAGCAACTTACAGCCCAAAGAAGAACCCGCTGGCCGTTCCGAAGAAGAGGCCTTTGAACCAGCCGAAGTAGGCCAGCAGATAAGGTGTAAACCATGCTTGGTTCACCGCCTGCCCCAGGCTGCTCACCCCATAGATGGTGATAATCGGGACGATCAGTGAGATGATCAAGGCGAGGATAATCCCTGTTTCGGCCACATTCGCCACACCGCCAAGGAGGCGATTGGCCGAACCGAGCAGGGGCAGTTCCTTGATTTGGTCGCTCACGAGCCGGGCAAGGAGCCCCAGTACCCATCCAATTACCCCGGTAAGCACGATAAACACGAGTGCGGTAAGGACTCCCGCAGCCATCTGATGGAAGATATATTGGGCCACCGTCTGGTTCCCCGCGGAATGAGACCAGGTTTCGAGGCGCTGGGCAAGCCCCTGCTTGTACGCTTCCGGAATCGGAATATCGTGCAACCATTCCAAGGCCTTCTGCCACGACACGGCTGTCGCTGGAATCTTATAGGTCTCTGCGGGCAGGTTCATACGCCGCTCTAAAAACCGTGTTAACCACTCCTGAGCGCCCCAGGCGCGGTTGACCCAGTCTACCACGGCCCCGGTGTACCGGCCCGCAACGAATAGGGTGATCACAAAGACCATGAACCCGGCCAGGATCTCTACCAACCCCCGAGCCCAGCCGACTGCAAGTGCCGAAATCAAGATAGCCAAAATGACATAGTCTACCACCGAGAGATTGCGAAGCCACTCCACGACTTACCCCACCTTGCTGAATCCGTCAGTGATGACGTCGATCCACGTCAGGTGGATCTATAACATAGATATTCGCCAACCCTAAATGGTTTCTAGTCGCCACGGTGAAAACGGATAAAAAGTCCAACACCGACCAGGACCAATAACGCCCCGATCAGGCTCAATCCCCCCGGTGCCGTTCGCCAGATGAGCCACGCCAACAAGGATGCACCAATCGGCTCCCCCAGGATATTGACCGAGACAACCGCTGCGGGGACGTACTTGAGGGCCCAGTTAAAGAGGGTATGCCCAAATAGTGTCGGGAAAACAGCGAGGGCGAGGAAAATCCACCAGTTGATTGGCTCGAACCCGCTGAGGGGACTGCCCCACGCGAGCGCTGTGAGGAGCAGCGCCACGCTGGCCGAGGCGTAGGTCATGGTCGAGTAGGCGACGGCGCCGACCTGCTTGCGAACCTCCCGGCCAATCAGCAAGTATCCGCTCACGGTGACTGCGCCGACCAGCGCCAGCAAGTCCCCTAGCAGCGCCCGACTGTCGAGGCCGAAGTCGCCCCACCCGACCAACCCGACTCCGACCACGCTCAGCAGCACACCGGCCAGGGGAGCCCCACCCGGGCGCTCCCCGCGGGTGATGTAGTTGACCACTAGCACGGCAAAGGGGTGTGTACTTACGAGAATGGTCGATGAGGCAATCGAAGTGAGTCGCAAGCTAAAGAACCAAGCTGCAAAGTGCGTGGCAAGCAACAGGCCGCTGGCGATTGAAAGCCAACGATCCCTTATCGGGATACGCTCCTGCTTCCGCCACAGCAGCGGCACAGCCAGCAGCGCCACAGAGAAGGCCAGGCGGTAGAAGGCGATCACCAAGGGCTCTGCCGTGGATAGTTTAACGAGGATGGATGCACCCGAAACGGATAGTACCCCGAGGAAGATAACCAGGTAGGAAAATGGCATGAAGGGCCTCCCCTGGCGCCAATACTTCGTCTATGCGGCGCATGAATCCTTTTGGGTTATCGTGGCAAAGTAAGCGGGCCGGCTCTTACGCCGGCCCGGTCGTATCCTACAGTTCACCCAGATAGGCTTCTCGCACGGACTTATTCGCTCGGAGCGCCTCCGCCCGGTCATGGAGGGCGATCTCGCCCGTTTGGATCACGTAACCCCTGTGAGCGACCGCCAACGCCTGGAGGGCGTTTTGCTCGACCAGGAGAATCGTGACACCTTCAGCATTCAACTGCGTGATAATCTCGAAGATCTGCTCGACCAGCAAAGGGGCCAGGCCCATTGATGGCTCATCCATCATCAGCACCTTGGGTTTCATCATCAGCGCCCGGCCGATGGCCAGCATCTGTTGCTCGCCACCAGACAGCGTGCCGCCTAGCTGCTTGCCCCGCTCCTTGAGGCGGGGGAAAAGCTGAAACGCTCGGTCCACGCCCGCCTGTACCGCGCCACGCTCATTGATGGTGAAAGCACCCATCTCGAGGTTCTCTAGCACCGTGAGACGGGGGAAAATCTTCCGCCCCTCGGGAACATGGCCAATACCCAGTTCGGTGACCTTGTGCGTGGGCAGCCCGTCAATGCGCTCCCCGTTCAGGCGAATCTCCCCTGTACGGGGCTTTAGCAGTCCAGAAATGGTCTTCAACGTGGTGCTCTTGCCGGCTCCGTTCGAGCCAATCAGGGTGACAATCTCGCCCTTATCCACCTTCAGATTGACGCCCTTCAGCGCGTGGATGGCGCCGTAATATGTCTGAACATTCTCTAATTCTAGGAGTGCCATCTACGACGCTGCCCCCTTTCCGAGGTACGCCTCGATAACCGTGGGGTTGCGGCGGACCTCCTCGGGAGTACCGTCGGCGATTTTCACGCCATAGTCCAGCACCGAAACCATGTCCGAGATCTGCATGACCAGTTTCATGTCGTGTTCG
>DAHVXO010000265.1 GCA_027356675.1 Symbiobacteriaceae bacterium
GGCGGGGGAAGAGCTCGAAGACCCGTTGGAGCGTTTTGGCGGTCTGCGCCCGCGCCTCCTTGGTATACGCCCCCAGCTCCAGATTCTCCAGCACGGTCATGCCGGACCAGAGCTGCCGGGCTTCCGGAATCAGTGCAATCCCCCGGGTGACCAGTTCGTATGGCGGGAGCCCGTGAATCGGCTTGCCTTCGAAGTGGATCGTACCCCGACGGGGCGGCACCAGCCCTGAGAGCGCCCGCAGCGACGTGGTCTTGCCGGCACCGTTGGCGCCGATCAGCGTGACGATCTCATTGTGCTTGACCTGAAATGAGACGCCCCAGAGGGCCTGGACGTCGCCATAAAAGACGTCGACATCTTTGACTTCCAGCACTGTCCGGTCCCTCCTCTTTAGTGTAGTTGGGCGTGGTCTCCCAGGTAGGCTTCGATGACGATCGGGTTGGTCAGTACGTCACGAGTAGCGCCCTCAGCGATTTTGTTGCCGAAGTTGAGCACCATGATCCGCTCGCAGACGCCCGCCACAGCCTTCATGTGATGCTCGATCATCAGCACGGTCTTGCCGCTGTCGCGGATCTTGCGGATCAGATCCATGGCGCCGTTGATCTCGGCGGGATTGAGGCCGCCCATCACCTCATCGAGCATGATGATGTCAGGCTCGGTGGCCAGGGCCCGCCCCATCTCCAGCCGCTTGTGCTCACCGATCGTGAGACTGCCAGCCTGGGTCTGCGCCCGGTGCGAGAGGCCCGTAAAGTCCAGGATCTCCTGGACCGACTTGCGTGCCGCCGCTCCCGCCTTGGGCCTGCGCCCGAAACTGGCGCCGACCAGCACGTTGTCGAAAACCGTCATCTCCCGGAAGGGTTTGACGATCTGATGGGTCCGCACCACGCCCCGCTGGACCACGGCGTAGGGATTCAGCCCGTTCAGGCGCTGGCCGTTCAGGAAGACCTCCCCGGACGTAGGAGTGTGAGCGCCAACGAGCAGGGAGAAAAGTGTGGTCTTCCCGGCCCCGTTTGGCCCGATCAACCCGTAAATCTCGCCCTTTACGACCTGAAATGAGACGCTATTGACCGCCACCAGTCCGCCGAACCGCTTGGTCAGACCCTTGCCTTCCAGTACGATTTCAGGCAACCCGGCTCACCTCCTCACGCTTGCGGCCGATCCCGCCCAGCGCCTTGCCGGCCCTGCGGACCAGCCCCACGATGCCCCCGGGCTCAAAGAGCATGACTGCGATGAGCAGCAGGCCATAGATCATCAGGTTGGAGGAGCGCAACGCCGGAATGGTCAGCAGTTTGATCTGCAGGTAGCCGAAGACCACGCCGCCGATCACCGGACCCAGCAGCGTCCCGACCCCGCCGATGACGGGCATCAGCACGATTTGCAGGGACATATTGAAGGCAAATACCGAGTTTGGTGCGATGTACTGGAAGTTAATCGCGAAGAGGCTGCCCGCGGCCGCCATCAGGGCGGCGGAAAGGGCATGGGCCCGGACCTTGTACGCCGTGCCATCGATGCCCAGGGCCTCGGCGGCGTCGATATCCTGCTTGATGGAGTCCAGCGCCAGCCCGAAGCGGGAGCGCTTCACGAACCAGACGATCATGACCACAAGGACCGCGAGGGTCAGCATGCCGTAGTAATTCTCCAAGAAGATCGCCTGGCCCCTGGGCGTGCCCGGCAGGAACTTGTACAGGAAATCCCCGTAGACCAGCGGCATGCGCTTGCCGCTGGAGCCGCCGGTGAAGGTCATGCCCTGGGCGAAGACCCGCACCGCCTCGGAGATGCCAATGGTGGCGATGGTGAAGTACGGGCCCCGCAGGCGGAACGTCGGGAGGCCGACAACCACGGCGAAGGCTGCCGCCAGCACCATGCCCACGGGGAGAGTGGCGTAGGCGTTCCAGCCCTTGAGGGCCAGGAGCACGGTGGAGTAGGCGCCGATGCCCAGGAAGGCCGAATAGCCGAAGGAGACCTGGCCGGCCAGGCCGCCCAGCAGGTTCCACGTCGAAGCGAGAATGACGGCGAAGGCCACGTTCCAGATGTCGTTCAGCGTGCCCCGCTGCAGGAAGGCTGGTCCGGTGAACAACACGACCAGAGCAGCGGCGATGAGGGACGTAGGGATGAAGCGCTTCATGACCGGGCCACCGCCTTTCGCCGGAGCAGCCGGCCGATCTGGTTGCCCACGCCCGGCAATCCCTGTGGCAGCACCACGAGGGCCACCACCAGCAGCGCAAACGTGATCGCATCCAGGAAGACGTTGCTCACGAAATAGCGAGAGGCATACGCCTCGACCAGGGCGACCACCAGGGCGCCCACCGCCACGCCAGTGAAGGACTCCATGCCGCCCAGCACGATAATGGCGAAGGCCTTGAGCAAGAAGTTGCGGCCGAAGTCAGGCGTAAAGGCGTACAGCGCTGACATCATCGAGCCGGAGAGCCCGGCGAGCCCGATGCCGATGCCGAAGGCGATCATCGCGATGCGCCGGGCGTTAATACCGACCAGTTGCGCCGCATTGCGGTTTTGGGTCACCGCCCGGATGGCCTTGCCCAGGTACGTCCGAGTCAGCATCTGATTGAGCACAACCAGTGTGACGACGGCCACCGCGAAGACCAGGAGGGTCGGGATGCCAATGTTGATGGGTCCGATGTTCATGGAGTTCATGGTATAGCTGGTTAACACGGACCGGGTATCCCCGCCCCAGATGTAATAGCCCAGGTTTTGCAGCACAAGCCAGACGCCGAAAAGTAGGAGCAGCGACTGGATCGCTGGCGTGTTCCCGCTCTCGGGCAGGCGACTGACCACGAATCGGTGCAGGCCCATGCCGAGGACGAAGAAGAGCGGGAACGTGAAGACGATCGACAGGAAAGGGTCGATCCCCACATACTGGTACAGCGAGAACGAGACGAATGCCCCGAGCATGATAAAACCGGCGTGCGCCAGGTTGATGATCTTCATGACGCCGTAAATCAGTGCGAGACCGAAGGACATGATGGCGTACAAGCCTGCCACCATGAGTGCGTTGATTGTGACAGAGAGAAAATCTGCCATCGGGCTGCGTTTACCCCCTTCATAATAACGGCGGCCCCGAGCGGTCGCTCGGGGCCGCCACCGGGTGGAACCCCTATTGGTTTACTTGGGGGCCGGAATCGGGGCAATGCTGTCGCCGGTCTTGACTTCCTTCGGCCAGACCAGGTCCAGCTTGCCGTCGGGCTTGTTCTGGGTGACGACAAAGGGATAGACCGCCTGGCCGGTGGACGTGAACTTCAGCACACCGCCGGGGATGATCGAATCCTTCATCTCCAGGGCCGCCAGGGCATCGCGGATCTTGTCAGGCTTGACAGAGCCGGCATTCTGGATCGCCCTCAGCAGGGCCCGGACGGTCTCATAGGCCATGGCGTCGTACCACTGCGGGGCGGCGCCGTTGTGAGCGGCCTTCCACTTGTCGGTGAAGACCTTGACCTGCGGATAGGGCAGCAGGGAGGTCCACCAGCCGGATGCGAAGACGTAGTCGGTGGCGGCACCCAGGCCATCACGGGCGGCCTTGTCGGCGCCACGGGCGCCGTGGGTAACCATCTTATGGTAGAGCTTCATCTGGGTGTAGGTGCGGTGCATAGCGATGTAGTCTTCCAGGTGGCTGTCGGCCATGAAGAGGTCGGCCTTGGCGGTCTGGACCTTGGTCAAGAGGGGCTTGAAGTCGGGGGCATAGAGTTCAAAGCCCTCGTCCAGCACGATCTTGAAGTACTGCGGGTTGGCCTTGGTGAAATCCTGGACGCCCTTCTGGTAGTCCTTGCCGTGCTCGGTATTCTCCCAAACCAGCGAGATGGTCGAGGGCTTGGGCAGCTTGCCTTGATCGATCAGGTCCTTGAGGTACTCCATCTGCGTCTTGGCAAGCACTTCGACGGGCGAAAGGACGCCGAAAACCCACTTGGAGCGGCCATAGGTGTTGGTCGCTGCGCCACCGCCGTTGATGTACGGGATGCTGTAACGCTCAGGCACAACGGTCTGGGCCTGCACCAGGAGGGTGCTGTAGCCGCCGATGATGGCGTGGACCTTGTCCTGGGTGATCACTTGCTCGACGAGCTGGGCGGACTTGGTCGGGTCAGTCGTGTCGTCCAGCAGGATCAGCTTGATCGGTACCTTCTTGCCGCCAATCTCCAGCCCGCCGGCGTCCATGACTTCCTTGACCGCGTATTCCGTGGCAACCTTGAAGGCGCCGCCGATCTTGGACTCCTTGCCGGTCACCGGGAAGACGGCCCCGAGCCTGACTTCCGTGATCTCTTCTTTCGTCGGGGCCGTCGGCGCGGGTGCGGCGTCCTTCTTGGTTCCGCCACAGCCGGCCAGCAGCGAGAGTGCCAGCGCCGTAGTGAGGCCCATTGCCACATACTTGCGACCTTGCGTCCTCCAGTTCACAGTCCATCCCCCGTTCGTAGAATATTCGACCCCCATCTGACCTAAAGCTTATCAGAGAAATTTATGTTAGGCATGCATTCGTGCGTATTGGTCAGGTTTTGGTCTTAATGGTCTCGGATGTTCAGAACTGGGGTTGTCCCCCTACAGCCTGCAGCGCGGCCACGGGGGTGGGTGGAGGTGGTATGGATGAGGCTCCGGCGGTGCCCGCAGGTGCAGCGAATTCACCCTCCCTTGGCCTCCCGCAGAACCTCCCGCAGGACGTCGGCACCCAGCCGGGACTCGGCCCGGCGATAGACCGGCTCCAGGACAGTCCGCCAGAGTTCCCGCTCGTTGGGCGTCTGCTTGTGAATCAGGACCTTGCCGCTGATACGGATCCGGTCCATGGCCTCCTCGTTCAACGCCCGGGCGTTCTCTCTCACCCACTGCGTCGTGTCTGCCATGGCCTCACGCAGCAATTCACGGGTATCCGGCGCCAGTGCACTCCAGAACCGCTCGTTCACCAGTACCACGTAGCCGAGGTACCCGAAGTTGCTGACCGTCATGTACGGCTGCACTTCGTGGATATGCTTGGAGAAGATGTTCGATGGCGCATTCTCCTGCCCGTCCAACTCCCCCTTGGCCAGGGCGCCGTACAGCGAATCGAACGGGCGGACCGAAACCTCGGCCCCCAGCACCTGAAACATATCCCGCATGACCGGGCTGGACTGAATGCGGAACCGCAGGCCCCGAATGTCCACCGGCAGCAGCAGTGATCCCCGGGCGTTGGAGATCTGCTTGAACCCGTTGTGCCAGAAGGCCACGGGCTCCATGCCCATACGCCGCAGCCCGGCGTAAAGGCGCTGTCCCGTCGCACCCGCAATCACCCGCTCCACAGAGCGGTCATCATCAAAGAAATAGGGGAGATCGAAGACCTGCCAGGGCGGGTCCAGGTCGGCCAACTTGGAGAGGCTGGGTGCGATGATCTGCACATCGCCGGAGCGCAGCCGGTCAAACTCCTCGCCGTCGCCGTAGAGTTGTGAGTTGGGGAAGACCTGGACCTCGATCTTCCCGCCGGACCGCTCCTTGACCATGGCCGCAAAGCGCCGGGCAGCGATCCCCTTCGGCGTGTTCTCGGCCACCACGTGGGAGAACTTGATCACAGTGCGGTCCTTGGCGCTGACCTGCTCGAAGTCGGGGTAGCGGGCCGGCCCGCAGGCGGCGAGCGCCAGCGGCAGAATCAGGAACAAAACCAAGATCCGGCGCACCCGCAATCCCCCCTTGTGGTCTAGCACGGCCAGCCGGTGCAGTCCCTGCGGCCGTTTTCGTCAGCCCGGCTTCGACTGGTCTGCCAGGGTCGAAGCCCCTGCGCCGTCAGGTACCCTGGATCCGCCGGTACCGGTTGACGGGGCGTCCCACTGAACCGTACTGAACCTCCAGCCGGGCCCGGCCCAGCTTCACCAGGTAATCCAGGTACCGCCGGGCCGTCACCCGGGCGATGCCCATCTCATCCGCCACCTCGGTTGACGACATCCCCGCGACCTGGCGGTTCAGGTGTGCCTCGATCTCCCGCAAAGTCGCGGTATTGAAGCCCTTGGGCAGCCCACCATCGCGGTCGCCGGGTCCGCCCGGCCCCCGCAGCACCCGGTCCAGCTGCTCCTGGTCCAAGGTCCCGTTCCCGGCGAGGTTGTTCTTGGTCGCCCGGTAGGACTGGAGCGCCTTGCGCAGCCGCTCCATTCGAAACGGCTTGATAATGTAGTCCACGGCGCCATACCGCACCACATCCTGGATGGTCTGAGCGTCCTGCGCGGCACTGACCATCATCACGTCGGATGGAAATTCCTGCCGCCGGATTTCCTTGAGCAACGAGACCCCGTCCTGGTCAGGCATGTAGATGTCGAGCAGCACCAGGTCGGGCCGGTGCAGGCGGACAGCCTCGATGGCCTCCCGGGCAGTGCGGGCCATCGCCACGACCCGGAAGCCATCCA
>DAHVXO010000286.1 GCA_027356675.1 Symbiobacteriaceae bacterium
TCTTCCTTGGCCGCCACGTCCAGGTGGTTTGTGGGCTCATCGAGCACCAGCCAGTTGGACTCGCTCACCTGCAGCTTGGCTAGCCGCACCTTGGCCTGCTCGCCACCCGAGAGGTTAAAGATCTTGTTGTTGATATGCTCCGCCGTCAACCCGCTAGCGGAGAGCCGCCCCCGCGCCTCGTTGTTGGTGAGCCAGGGGAAGGCATCCCAGAGCTCATCAAGCGGGGTGCGGTCATCTTCCATCGCCTCCTCCTGAGCGAAGTAGGCGGATCGCAGGTTATCCCCCCGCTCGACCCTACCCTGCAGTGGATCCACCAACCCCAGCATCGTCTTGAGCAGCGTCGACTTGCCGATGCCGTTCATGCCCGTGACGGCGATCTTCTGCCCCCGTTCCAGGGTCATGGTGAGCGGCGGCAGCAGGGCGTAGGAGTACCCAATCTCCATGTTCTCGCTCTTGAAGACGTTCTTCGCCGAGTTGCGGCCTTCCAGGAATTTAAAGGTAGGCCGGGGATAGGTCGCCGGCTTCTCGATGCGATCCATGCGATCGAGCATCTTCTGCCGGGATTGAGCCATGCCGCGGGTGGAGACCCGCGCCTTGTTGCGGGCGATGAAGTCCTCGACCCGGGCAATCTCATTCTGCTGCCGTTCGAAGGCATTCTCCTGCTGCATCCGGCGCTGCTCGTAGACCCGCAGGAACGACTCGTAGTTGCCGCTATAGCGGGTGAGTTGTCCACCCTCCAGGTGATAGATGAGGTTGACCACGTCGTTCATGAAGAACGTATCGTGGCTGACCAGTAGGAAGGCGTAGGGATAGCCCTGCAGATACTCCGTCAGCCAGGTGATGTGTTCGTCGTCCAGATAGTTGGTGGGCTCGTCCAGGATCAGGACGTTGGGTTGCTGCAGCAGCAACTTCGCCAGCAGCACCTTGGTGCGCTGACCCCCTGACAGTTCGGCCACGTTGCGATCCAGCCCGAGTGCGGTCAGCCCCAGACCCCGGGCAATCTCCTCGACCTTGGCATCGATCATATAGAAACCGCTGGTCTCCAGGCGGTCTTGCATATCGCCCATCTCTTCCAGCAGGCTCTCCATGGTGTCGGGGTCAGCGCTGCCCAACGCCTCGCCGATGGTGCCCAGATCGGCCTCCATGGCATAGAGCGGCTGGAAGGCATCCCGCAGGACGTCGCGCACGGAGGTGCCCGGGATCAGGCGGGTGTGCTGGTCCAAGTATCCGACCTGGGCACGCTTGGCCCACTCCACCGTGCCTTCATCCGGCTGCGACTGACCGGTGATGATCTCCACCAGCGTCGACTTGCCAGTGCCGTTGGACCCAATCAACCCTACGTGTTCGCCGCGGAGCAGCCGGAAGGAGACGTCGTGGAACAGGGTCCGGGCGCCGAAGCCGTGCCCGAGTTTTTTGACCTCAAGGATGCTCACGCAGCACACCCCTCCTGGGAAACGATAAAATAGGCATACTGTCCTATCCTACAAGAAACCGGCGCGAATCTCAACGATCAATGTGCAAGCGCCGCCTTGCTGTGCAGCGCGGCGGCGCTGTCATGTGTGCTTTACTCCTGCCGCAGCACCTGGAGCGGCTTGGCGGCCAGCACGTCCAGCGTGCTGAGCACCCCGACCGCTACGGTGAGCACGACCGTGATCCCGATCCCCGCCAGCAGCGGCAGGGCCTCGACCTTGAACGCAACCTCCATCACGAACTTGAGCACAGCCCAGGCGGCGATGGCCGCCAGACCTGCCCCCACGACGCCGGCCACCAGGCCCAGGGCCAGGTACTCCACGGCGAAGATCCGCCAGACCTGGCCGCGGGTGGCCCCCAGGGTCTTGAACAGCACGGCCTCCCGGGTCCGCCGGAACTTGGTCGCCGCGATGGACGAGGCCAGGATGATCAGCCCCGCCACCACCGAGAACCCCGCTACGAACCGAATCACCAGCCCGATGCGGTCCATGATTCCCTTGACCGTATCCAGCACATCGTTCAGGTTGATGATCGTCAGCGTCGGGAAGCGGGCGACCGCCTCCTTTTGAATTGCGCCTGCAGCGGATGGATTGACCCGGGCCTGGGCGAGGAACGAGACCGGCACGCCGTCCAGGGCGCCCGGGGCGAAGACGAAGTTAAAGCCCCCGCCCGCCCGGAAGTCCGTGGTGCGGCGAATGCTGGTGACCTCCGCCTTCACCGGCACGCCGCCCTCCAGATCCATTTCGACGATGGACCCGACCCCCAGGTGCAGGCGGGTGGCGGACTCCTTTTCGACCGAGACCAGGGCTTTGCCTTGACCGCCCCCGGACGGCCACCAGGCGCCGCTGGTGATCTCATTACCAGGCGGGACCTTGTCAGCGTAGGTAACGGTGAACTGGACGTCGAACCAGCGCTCTTCATCTTCGGTGAGTGCCAGCTGGCTCTTGGTTTTGCCATCGATCTTCACCAGGCGGCCCCGGACGACGGGTGTCGGGTCCGGTGCGGCCTCGACCCCGGGCTGGGTCGCCAGGAACTGCTTGAAGGAAGCCGCCTCGGGCGTCGTCAGGCCCATGAAGAACATGTTGGGTGCGCCCGCTGGCGAGGTGAGCTGCACCTCCCGCATCAGGCCCCGCTGCAGCAGGTAGACGGCCAGGACCATGGTGACCCCGACCCCCAGCGCCAGCACGATGGCACTCGCCTGGCTCCCCGGCCGGTGCAGGTTCGCCAGCCCCTGACGAGCGGCGATCCAGGCCCGAGGCGGCCGGATAGCCCGCACGGCCCGCACGGCGCCATAGGAGGCGGCGCCGAGCACTAGCACGGTACCCGTGAGCCCGCCCATGAACCAGAAGCCCCAGCTAAGGCGTCCCGAGACCCAGGCGGCGATCAGCGCCAGGCCTAGTCCCACAGCGCCCAGGAGCGCCGCCTCCCGCAATCGCTGGGCCCGGGTCGGACGCGGATTCTGCTCGGCCATCTCCCGGCGAAAGACCACCGCCGGCTTGATGTCGGCGATGGCCGAGAGGGGCAGCAAAGTGAACAGCACGGACGTCAGCAACCCCACGGTCAGGCCCTGGAGAGCCACGATGGGCGAGAGCGTCAAGTCCAGATGCACATCCAGGAAGTTGCCGGCGATGCGTGGCATGATCAGCTGGATGGCGTAGCCGATGATGATCCCCAGTACACTGCCCGCCCCGCCCAGCATGGTCATCTGGGTCAGGTAGATCCCGACGACCTGGCGGTTGGTGGCGCCCAGGACCTTCATCGCCGCGATGGCATCCAGCTTCTGATGGATGAAGACCCGGGTGGCGTTGGCGACCCCGAGCCCACCCACCAGGAGCGCGACCATGGAGACCAGCGACAGGAAGGCGGTCATCCGGTCCAGGAAGCGCCGAACCGTCGGCTGGGCCTCCCGAAAGTCGGCGATGCGGCCCTTATCCTTGGCGAAGGCGGCTTGCAAGTCGGCCCGTACGGGCGCCACCTGCTTGTCATCCGCCAATTTGAGGAGGTAGATCTCCCGAGCCCGGCTGCCCAACTGGATCAGGTTGGTCCGAGTCAGGCCCTCCTGAGTGATCATCACCCGCGGCCCGATGCCGAAGCCCGCCGCCACCCGGTCTGGCTCTTTGGTGATGACCCCGGCGATCTTGAAGGTGGCTGCGCCGAGCTTGAGCGGATCGCCAGCCCGCAGCCCAAGGCGGTCCAGCAGTTCGCTGCCCACCAGGGCGGTCTCGGCGGTCAGCTCGCCGGTGGGGTTCAGCTCCAGCACCCCGTAGAAGGGGTAGCCGGCGCCCACCGCCTTGACCGCCACGATGGTGGTCTCTTTGGTGGCCGGGTTGACGGCCATGGAGGCGGTCTCGGTATTGTGAGCGACCTGGATGCCGCGATCGGTCAAGCTCTGGAGCAGCTTGGCCTGCGCCTCGGAGGCGGGCTTGCCCATGCTGACCTGCATGTCCGCGGCCATCAGCGTCCGGGCCTCCCGGAGCAAGGCGCCCTGAAGGCTGGCGTTGAAGCCTTTGATCCCCACCAGGCCGGCGACCCCGATCGCGATACAGAGCAGGAAGAAGGTGAACCTGCGCCGCCCCCGGCGGAGCTCGCGCAGTGCCATCTTTAGCTGGAATTTCACCGGGCGGCCACCTCGTCTCTGACGATGCGGCCGTCCCGCAGATGCACGGTCCGGTCGGCCAGGGCAGCCAGTTCGGGGTCGTGGGTCACGAGAACCAGAGTCGTGCCCTGCTCCTTGTTCAGCCCCAGCATCAGCTCGATGATGGCATGGCCGGTGGCGGTGTCGAGGTTGCCGGTGGGCTCGTCCGCCAGCAGGAGCTGCGGGCGGGGGGCGAAGGCGCGGGCCAGGGCCACCCGCTGCTGCTCGCCGCCGGAGAGCTGGACCGGGTAGTGGTGGGTGCGCTCGGCGAGCCCCACCGCCGCCAGAAGTTCACGCGCCCGCGCCAAAGCGTCGCCGTCATAATCGGCCAATTCCAGGGGCAACGCCACGTTTTCGGCCGCCGTCAGGTTGGGAATCAGGTTGAAGGACTGAAAGACGATGCCGATCTTCTGGCCACGCAGCAGTGCCAGGTCGTCCTCGCCCAGGCCGGTGATTTCCGGGCCATCGATGGCGATGGAGCCGCCAGTGGGGCTGTCGAGGCCCGCGATCAGACCGAGCAGGGTCGACTTGCCGCTGCCCGAAGGACCCATGATCGCGAGCACCTGCCCGCCGGGGACCTGCAGGTCCAGGGGCTTGAGCACCTCCAGCACCCGGTCACCACTTTGGAGCGTTTTATATACACCGTTGAGCTGTAGCATACCGGGACATTCCTCCCGCGCCAGATTCAGTTAGGATGCGGCCGCACGCTAGTGTGTTACAATCGAAGGTGCGAAAGTGAGGGACACACCTATGCGTAAATTCTTACCTCTCATTTTAGTCGTTTTGGCCACCGTTATAGTCATGGCCGGCTGCGGCGGGCGCGCGCTTTCGAACAAGGCGGCTCCGGCAGGCACCGCAGCCACTCCGAAGACTGCCACCAAGGCCGCCCCAGAGGTCGACCGGACCGGTTGGCCAGTCATCGTGGCCTTCGGCGACAGTCTCACCTTCGGCCAGGGCGTGCCGTTTGAGCAGAACTACCCGAGCCGGCTGCAAGGCCAGCTCGACAAGCTGGGGTACAAGTACCGGGTGGTCAACGCCGGCATCTCCGGCGATACATCGAGCGGCGGGCTGGCCCGGGTCGAGACCGTGTTGAAGCAGAAGCCCGCGATTGTGATTCTGGAGTTGGGCGCCAACGACGGACTGCAAGGCCGCTCCGTTCCCAAGCTGAAGGAGAACCTGGCCGCCATCATCGAGCGGATCCAGAAGGAGCAGGTCCGGGTTGTGCTGGCAGGCATCCAGATCCCGCCCAACTACGGCCCGGAGTACACCGACGCCTTCCGTCAGACCTTCACCGACCTGGCCGCGCACTACAAGATTCCGTTTATCCCATTTATCCTGGAGGGCGTGGCCGCCCGTCCGGAGCTGAACCAGACTGATGGCATCCATCCTACGGCCGAAGGCTACGTCTACGTCGTGGACAACGTGCTGAAGGTCCTGAAGCCTCTGCTTAAGCAATAATCGAGGCCGCGGTGCGTTTTCCCCCTTTACTGGCGCCTGACGGGCAGATCCGCCGCGACCAGCGTCCCCGCCCCCGGCCGGGAGGTTACGGTGACCGCTCCGCCGAAGACACCGGCCCGCTCAGTCATCAGGGTCAGGCCCCGGCCGGCAGGCATCTGGGCCGTGAACCCCCGCCCGTCGTCGCTCACGACCAGCGTGACCACCCTGGGTGCCAGAATCACCCGCACTGTGACCTGCTTCGCCTCTGCATGCTTGGCGCAGTTGTTGAGCGCCTCCTGCAGGATCCGGTAGGTGGCCAGCGCCACCTCGGGAGGCGGCTCCGGCCCCGGCTCCCCGTGAAACTCGGTCCCGCACCCGTTCTCCTCGCCCCACTGCCGCAGGTAGGCTCGTAGGGCCTCGACCAGACCCATCTGTTCAAGCAGGTGCGGGTGCAGGTTCTCCATCAACCGCCGGAGGTCTTCGTGGCTGCGGCGGAGCATCTCCACGCCTTCGTTGACCTGCCGCTGGACCTCCTCGGGGCCGTGGGCCCGCAGCGCCAACTCCAGCCGGCGCATCGGGGCCACAATCCCCGTCCCCAGCCAGTCGTGAATATCGCCGGCGATCAGCTTGCGCTCGGCATCGCGGGCGCTGACCAGCTCGGTGACCCGGCTCTGCGCCACTTCGATGGCCTTGAGCTGGGCGACCCGCTCCCGGGCCATCGAACGGTCCACGACGTAAGCGACCAGGAAGACCATCCCAATCCGCAGGATCAGCAGCGAGAGGTTGAAGTGCACCCGCTCCGGATTGACCCAGGTATAGACCCCGGCGTACAGAAGGCAGTTCATGGTGAGCAGACCCCAAGGGATGGACCGCCGCTCCACCGACGGGGCCGTCAGGGACATCAGAATGTAGGCCGGCCAGAGCTCCGAAGCGCGCCCACCTGTGGCTGCCACCATCGTTGAGAGCAGGATGGTCCAGACGATCGTGTCGAAGATGAGCAGCCAGCGCCAGCGCATCCGGCGCAGGAATAGTTCCAGCAGCGCTGCGGCGCCGCTGAGGGAGAAGATAAAGATCACCGGCGGGGTCAGGTACTCGGTCCGGCGTGCCCCCAGCAGGTAGACCAGCAGCAGGATGCCCCAGACGATTTCAGCGACGTTTTCTACCGGCACTTCTGGGCGAAGCATGGCGTTGGCCTCCCCATGACTTGGACTTCCGGTTAAGAGTTCGTGTCTCGCCGCCCGCTCCCTGCTGGGCGGGACCCACCGGCTCTGTTATCATGGATGTAGGATTGGGGGGCTCGCCATGCGTGATCTGACCGTACTCCTGGTCGAGGACCAGACCGTGCTGCGGGAAGGGCTGAAGCAGCTGATCGCCTCCGAGGAGGACCTGGCCGTGGTCGGCGAGGCGGGCACCGTCGTCGAGGCCGTGACCGTCTCTCGGCGGCCCCGGCCTGAGGTCGTGGTGCTGTACCTGAAGCTCCCCGACGGCAGCGGCCTGGAGGCCGCCCGCCAGATGCTCGAGCAGGATGACCCGCCGGCGGTGCTCGTCCTCTCCACATACGAGGACGCGGCGCTGGTGCAATCGGCGCTGGACCTGGGCGTCAGCGGGTATATCCCCAAGACGGCTTCCTTCCAGGAGATCGCTGCAGCGATTCGGGCAGCGGCGGCGGGGGGCATCGTCCTGCATCCATCCCTGGTGGGCAAGGTCGCACGGCGCAGCGCCGTCGGCATGCTGACCCCGCACGATTTGGATGTCCTCAAGCTGCTGGCGGCCGGTGCATCATACGGGGAGATCGGCGGCAAGCTCTACATGAGCGAGCGGACGGTTCGGCGGCACATGAACACGATCTTCGAGAAGCTGGGGTGCCAGACCCGGGCACAGGCGGTGGCGGAGGCCATGCGGCGGGGGGTTCTGGACTGAGACGTTGCGCCAAAACGAAGGGCGCCGGTGATCCGGCGCCCTTCGTTTATTTTGGCGGGGCGATGTCCGCCGCCAGATAAAGCTTGCCGCCCTTGGTGGCGAACTGAGTCACGTCGATCTGCCGGCCCAGCTGCCCTTCGATCAGACTCGTGACGGGCAGCGTAAGGGCGACCTGCTGGGCGTCGAAGCCGGGCACCGGGAGCCAGCGGCCCGACCAGCGCAGCAGGGGCACCGGCAAGGGGATGCGTCCTGCCGCGGCCTGTTTGATTTGAAAGCGGATCTCGCCGCCGCCCGACACCGTCGGGTCGAGGTGCAGGGTCAGGCCCACCGGCCCCCGGTAGTGCTCCGGCAGCCGCGGGTCGTGGGACTCGAGGATCGCATCGACCCGAATCTCTGCGCCCTCCAGGCGGCCCCGGACCTTGCGAATCACCCGCTCCTCGCCCTGCCCGGAGAGCAGGACCGAGGAGAGCATGCCGCTGAACTCCGGCTCGGTCATCACCAGGTGAATCTCCCCGCCGCTGCGGACGTACGTCCACTGGTCCCGCAGCTGCCGCGCCAGGCTGATGTACGCCACCGCCCCGCCGGGGCCCTGCGGGAAGTCCTCCCTGGGCGCGAGCAAATGCGGCCCCGACCACCAGAGGGCGACGCCGATGGTCATGGCCAGCGCTCCCGCAATGAGTCCTCGCCGGACGGTCCTGCGCATGGCGCGCCTCCTTCGCATAGCGGATCTCTCACGCAAGAGTCTAGCGAATGTGAGGCGTCCTGCGCAATCAGCAAAGCCAACCAGCGCTGCCAGCGATTCTCCGGCGGCTGGAATGGGCCTTTGTCACAACCGCAGGCAGGGAAATCGCGTCGTCTGGATGAATTGTCTGACAACTATAGCACGAAGGGGGGCCGCTGCGATGCGTTGGGCATGTATAGCGGGGTGGATTCTCCTGGTCTGGCTTGTGCTGACGATCGGGGGTGTTGCGTTTGCAGGCGCCCGCTCTGGATCCGGTAATGTGCGGCCGCTAACCGCTGATGGGGTCCCGTCCATCTGGCCGACGAGCATGCCGTGAGAACGTCACTGAGACCGCAGGACCCGGAGACAGCTCCGGGTCCTGCAGTCATTGACCCGGGTTTATTGCCTTCCTCAGCTTGGCCCTCGCACAACTGCGCTGGACCGCTGGCAAGCAGGACCGGGAGGCCCGGGCCGCAAAACCCCCGCCCTCGATTAATCCTGCAGGAAAACTGGTCTCCATCCTCGAATAGAAATCTGGTATTAAATCCTAAATATGGGAGTGGTGGCGAATGCTGCAGCAGAAGTTTCTGCCCTTGCTCGGTGGGCTCCTGCTGGTCGCGGTGACATTCTCAGCTGGCTACACGGCCCGGGGTGGCGCGGCACCGCCGGGGCGGGTGGAGCCAGCTGAGACCGCTGCTCCCCAGCCCGTCCCTACCGGACCACAGGCAGTCCTTGAGGCGTATGCAGCCGCTCGCCGTGATCTGGATTTTCGGGCCGCCTATGGACTGTTGACCCCCTCGTCCCAGGCTGCCTTCACGGCAGATGAGTTCGCCGGGGCGTACGCGGGGCAGCATGCTTACACCTTCCAGAGCGTGGAGGTGGAGCCAGCCCGAGGGGAGATCACCCGCGGCTACGCGGTGGGCCTGGTTCTCACAGGCACCACCCAATACCGATACGCCCGGTACCCATATACCCTCCGGTACGAAGGCGGGCGGTGGGGGGTGGCTCAGGCAGCCGGGTTGCTTCCGCGCACCCGGGAGGCCTTCGCCGCTAGCGAATGGAATGCGGACCTGCGTCTGACGGAAGCGTGGCTGTCCATCGACCCAAACGCCTGGGAACCTTACCTGGAGCGGTTTTACGTCCTCAAGGATACAGCGCATCCGGAAGAGGCCCGGGCTGCCTGGGACGAGGCGATCAAGCTTTCCCAGCCAGAGGATGACCCGGACCTGTTTGCGGCCCTTGGCCTGCTCTATCTATTGAACGGCTGGGCCGACGACCTGATCGCGACCGCGCAGGGAGCCCTCGACCTCGCAGCCAAGCTGGGCAAGGAGCACGCACAACGCTACGACCGGGCATGGCGGTCGGCTCGCATGCTCGCCATGGCCTATGGATACCGTTTCAAGGGCAATGATCAACTAGCTCTGCAATACTACCGGCAGGCAACAGCCCTGGACCCGCAGAATAAGGATCTAGGGCAGTTCCTCGCCACGCAGCCCATCCATCAATCCTGACAGGGCAACCAACCAAGCCGATCATCCCGGGGGCGGAGCACTGGATGCAGATCAATCTCAACGGTACCTGGAAAGCGACCCGCCATCTGGGCCAGCAGGCCAAGGCCGGCAAGCCCGGCTACCGGCCCGCGGGCTGGGTGGATGTGCCTGTGCCCGGCCACTGGCAGCAGGTGCCGGAGTTCGCAGAGCACACCGGCTGCCTGCTCTACCGGCACACGTTCGACTCGACCGGGACGCTTGGAGCGGACGAGACCGCCCGGCTCAGGTTCGACGGAATCATTTACGACGCCAAGGTCTGGTTCAACGGGGTTTTCGTCGGTGAACATGAGGGCTACTTTGCCCCCGAGGCTTACGACGTCACTCAGTTGCTCCGCGCCGGTGAGAACGTGGTCATGGTGGAGGTCCACTCTCCCGCCGCCGAGCAGCGGGGCCGGCGCCGAGCCATCACCGGTGTGCTCTCCCACTGGGACTGCAAGCCACCGCACCTGGACCCCGGCGGCATCTGGCGGGATGTGGCCCTGGAGATCCACCGGGGTGTAATCCCGGGCAGGCTCCACGTACAGGCGGAGCCGGACGGGGCTGCGCCGAGCAAGGAGAGCGCGACCCTGGACCCGGACCTCCCTGTTCCCGCCACCGTGCGTTTCGACCTGGAACTGCAGGCCACCGGCGAGGGAAACCTTACCTGGACGGCCACGGTCATACCCGAGACCTTCGCCGGTCCAGCGGTCACCCTCAGCGGGGCGCAACTGGTCCGCCGCGGGCTGCAGCGGGTGCAGGCGGCGATTGCCGTGCCCGAGGCGCGCCGTTGGTGGACCTGGGACCTGGGGCAGCCGCATCTCTACCGGCTGGACCTGGAGTTCGCTCTGGACGGGAAGCCCGTCGCTCACCTGGAGCGCCTGGTTGGCATTCGCAAGGTCGAGATGCACACCTGGCTCTTCTATCTCAACGGCCGGCGGATCTTCCTGCGCGGCACCAATTACGGCCCCCCGGACTTCCGGTTGGCCACCGTCACGGCCGAGGCGTATCACCGGGATCTTGCGCTCATGCGCGAGGCGAACTTGAATACTGCCCGAATCCGGGGCCACATCGGCAAGCCCGAGTTGTATGCAGAGGCCTCCCGCCTGGGCATCCTGATCTGGCAGGACTTTCCTCTGGAAGGCATCTACGACCGCACCGTGCTGGCACCCGCCAGAATCCAAGCTGCGCGCATGGTGGAGGTGCTTGGCCACTTCCCCGCCATCGGGCTTTGGTGCTGCCACGGCAACCCCGGCCGTGCTGCTGACGATCGCCCGGACAGTCTGCTGGAGCGCTCCATGGCCTTCGTCGACCGTTTCGCCGCCATCTGGAACCGGTCCACTCTCGCACCGGCCATCCGGGAGGTCGTTCGCGCCGTCGACCCCAGCCGGCCATGCATCGCCCACCCCACGGAGTTGGGGGGCACCGACTCCCGCTCCAACCTGGGCTGGGAGACCGGCAAGCTCGAAGATCTGGGCCGGTTGCTCCGGCTCCACCCGGAGCGAGCCCGATTTGTCACCGAGTTTGGGTCCCAGTCCTTCCCCATCCCGGACGACAGCCGGCGGTTTGTACAGGGGGAGTGGCCCAACCTCAACTGGGCCGAACTGAAAGAACGCTACATGCTCCAGGCGTCTACTATGGAGCAGTACGTGCCGCACACGCTGGCCCAGACCTTCGACCATTACGTGGCGGCCACGCAGTGGTATCAGGCCCACCAGAGCCGGTACGCCATCGAACACTTCCGCCGCCTGAAGTACGGGCCCTGCGGGGGAGTCTTGCAGTACACATTTGCCGATGGGGCGCCAGGGATCACGCCCTCCCTTCTGGACTATTGGCGTAAACCCAAGGCGGCCCTCCGGGCAGTCCGTGAGGCCATGCAGCCGGTCCACATCATGGCTGAGTGGCCGCCTGCCGCGCTAAAGCCCGGTGAGCGCCTCGACCTCAAGGTCTTCCTGATCAACGACTATCACAGGTCCTACGCTGGCACCTGGAGTTGGCGGCTGCAGCGGGATGGCGACTTGCTGGAGTCCGGGTCGCAGCCCGCCGAACTGCCGCCGGACTGCTTGCTGGCGATTGCCCCCGGCGTTCTCTGGGCGGTGCCGGCTGCACAACCGTCGGGGAACGTGAACCTGATCCTCCGGCTCGACCTCCATGGGTTGGCGCCAATCGTAAACGAGTATGCGTTCAGCGTCTTGCCGTCTGTAGGATTGTGACGAATAAGTTCCGGGTATTCTCTTGCGTCTCGCCCCTCATGGCGTATAATCTAGAACCAATACCTTGTGCCTTGGAGAGGAGTCGCCAGCATGCGCTTATCCGCTCGCGCCCGCGCCATGTCCCCCTCACCCACCATGGCCATTGACGCAAAGTCAAAGCAGCTCATGGCCGAAGGGATCGATGTCGTCAACTTCTCCGTTGGAGAACCCGACTTCGACACTCCCGAGCACATCAAAAAGGCGGGCATCGCGGCCATCACCCAGGGGCACACCAAGTACACCCCTGCGGCGGGAACGTTGGAACTCCGCAAGGCCATCTGCGAGAAGCTGCTGCGTGACAACGGCCTCGAGTACAAGCCCGAGCAAATCGTGGTCTCCAACGGTGCCAAGCAATCGCTGTACAACGCCTTCCAGGTCCTGCTTGATCCCGGTGACGAAGTCATCATCCAGGCGCCGTATTGGGTCAGCTACCCGGAAATGGTCAAGCTGGCAGGCGGCGTGCCCGTCGTCGTCACCACTGATGAGTCCACCGGCTTCAAGATGACCCCGGCGATGCTCACGGCGAAGCTCACCCCTCGCACCCGGGCGATCAACCTCAACAGTCCCAGTAACCCCACCGGGGCCGTCTACTCGAAGAGCGAACTGGCGGCACTGGCGGACATCGCTGTTGCGCACCGTCTCGCCATTGTGACCGATGAGATGTACGAGAAGCTCCTCTATGATGGCGCTGAGCACTTCTCCATCGCCGCGCTGGGGCCGGAGGTCAGGCAGCTGACCATCACGGTCAACGGCATGTCCAAGGCCTATGCCATGACCGGCTGGCGCATGGGCTATACCGCCAGCGAAACGCTCTATGCGAAGGCCATGGGCGACCTCCAGTCCCAGTCCACTTCCGGCCCGTCCTCCATCTCGCAGAAGGCGGCCTTGGAATCGCTCCGTGGGACCCAGGAGCCGGTCGAGCAGATGCGCCTCGAGTTCGACGCCCGCCGCCGCCATATTATTGAGCGGACCAATCAGATTCCCGGGTTCACCGTGACCGTGCCACCGTATGGCGCCTTCTACATCTTCCCCAACGTGTCCGGGCTGTTCGGCAAGACCATCCGGGGCCGCCTGATTCAGAATTCCGACGATCTGTGCGCGGTCATCCTCGATGAGGCCAAGGTCGCCCTCGTGCCAGGGTCCGGGTTTGGATCGCCGGACTTCGTCCGCTTCTCCTACGCCACGTCCTTGGAACGCATCGACGAGGGCCTGAACCGCATCGACGCGTTGGTGCGCGAAGCTCTCTAGTCAAAGCACGCGTCTAACCCGATGGTGGGCAACCCCCATCGGGTTTCGCATGACTGAGATCACCGGTTGGAGGGGTCTTTTCATGGAACTGCAGGGCAGAGCCGCTGCCGTGGTCGGGATCGGGGTCTCCAACCTGCCCCTGATCCGCTACTTGCTAGGCAAGGGGGCGCACGTGACCGCCTGCGACCGCAAGAGCCCGGCGGACCTGGGTGAACGGGCGGTGGAGCTTCAGCGGCTGGGGGTGGCCCTGTCTACGGGGCTGGATTACCTCGCACCCCTGGTGTCTCATGACCTGATCTTCCTGACGCCTGGCATGCCCAAACACCTGCCGGAGATCCAGCAGGCCAGGGCGCGCGGGGCGGTGATTGCCGGCGAGATTGGGTTGGTCTTGGCGGGTTGCCAGGCCCCGGTCATCGGCATCACCGGGAGCGCGGGGAAGACCACCACGACCACTCTGGTGGGCGAGATCCTGAAGGCTGCCGGCCAGCAGGTTTACGTGGGTGGCAACATTGGCACGCCGCTGATCGAACAGGTGGAGCAGGTCCCGCCGGAGGCCGTGGTGGTCTTGGAGCTTTCTAGCTTTCAACTCCAACTGGCTGGGGAACGCAGTCCACAGATCAGCGTGATCACCAACATCACGCCCAATCACCTGGATATTCACGCCTCTATGGCTGAGTATGTTTCGGCGAAGCAGAACATCTTTCGCTATCAACGACCGGTGGACACGGCGGTCCTCAACTACGATGATGAGCTGGTGCGGAGCTTTGCGGCTCAGGTGCCCGGTCGCGTGGTCTTCTTCTCGCGGCGGGCAGACCCGGGAACGGAGACCTGCGCGTTTATCCAGGGCAGCGACCTGGTCTGGCGGTACCGGGGGCTGGAATACCCCACCCTGCGCACCGATGAGATCCAGCTATTGGGCCTGCACAACCAGGAGAATGCGCTGGCGGCCCTGGCGGTGGGTTACCTCGCCGGTGCGGGTCTGCATGCCATCCGGAGCGTGCTGACGACGTTTGCGGGGGTGGAGCACCGGCTCGAACCCGTGCGGGAGTTAGCGGGGGCGCGCTGGTACAACGACTCCAAAGCCACATCTCCGGCCGAGGCGGTCGCAGCCCTGAGCACCCTGGCGGCGCCCATCGTGCTGATTGCAGGGGGCTCTGACAAGGGCGTCCCCTTCGACCCCATGGCCCCACTGGTCGTCCAGAAGGTCAAGGCCCTGGTGCTGACCGGCCCCACGGCCCCAAAGATTGAAGCGGCGGTGCGCCGGGCGGGATACGCTCGGATCGTCCACCGGGCGGCGGACCTGGGGGAGGCGGTCCAGCTCGCCCGGGCCGAGTCGGCGCCGGGGGATAACGTGGTGCTCTCGCCGGGCTGTGCCAGCTTCGACGCCTACCGCAACTTCGAGGAGCGGGGCCGGCACTTCAAGGCGTTGGTCCTGGCCCTGTGTTGAGGTCTCGTTCGGTTGACAATCAGATACGAACATGTGTACGATAATACCGGGTCCATGGTGGCCCGGGCGCAGCGACAGCCGCCCAGCATTGGGCGGCTGTCCTGGTCAGGGATTGGCGCCAGCGGCCGGGGTCGTCATCAGCGCCTCTCTCCATGGACTCACCTCGTTGATTTAGCGGGATTGGTTCGCCTTCATGGTATACGTGCTGCAGGGGGAGGTGCCGACGATGGTCCGGCAGGATCTGTGGGTCGCCCACCTGGATATGGACGCCTTCTTTGCCTCGGTCGAGCAGCGGGACAACCCACGGCTCAAGGGAAAGCCGGTGGTCGTCGGCGGGTCGCCAAACTCTCGGGGCGTGGTCAGCACGTGCAGCTACGAAGCGCGCAAATTCGGCGTGCACTCGGCCATGCCATCCCGGGAGGCGCTGCGCCTCTGCCCGCACGCTATCTTCATCCACCCTCACATCGAAAAATACGCCGACGTGAGTCATCAGATCCGTGCGATGATGCGGCGGCACACGGACATCATCGAACCGATGTCCCTGGATGAGGCCTACCTGGACCTGACTGGTCAGGATGCCATCGCCGTGGGTCGGGCCTTGAAGGAGGCCATTCGCCGGGAACTGCATCTCACCGCCTCAGTCGGGGTGTCCTACTGTAAGTTCCTGGCGAAGCTGGCGTCGGATCTGGAGAAGCCCGACGGTCTTACGGTGGTCACCTGGGAGCGGGCGCAGGAACTGCTCCCGACGCTCCCGGTCCGGCGGCTCTGGGGGGTGGGGCCGGCCAGCGAGCAGGCGCTCAAGGCGGTCGGGATCCACACGTGCGGGGAGATCCTGCGCTACGACCCCGAGGTCCTGCGTAAGCACTTTGGTCGCCGGGCCGATGAGCTTATCCTTCTGGCGCAGAGCATCGACCCCCGCCCGGTGGAGACCAACCAGGAGGTCAAGTCCATCGGCGAAGAGAACACCTTCGCTCAAGACCAGACGGATCGGGCGTACCTGACCGGCGTGCTGGAGCAGTACGCCGTCAACCTGGCAGCGCAACTGCAGCAGTACTCCCTGGCCTGCCGTACCGTCACCGTCAAGATCAAATGGAACGTATTCGTGGAGGGGGGTCCCACCGGCGGAGACTTCCTTTTGATCAGCCGCAGCCAGACCCTGCCGGGCCCTACCACCGATGCGGGCGAAATCGCTCGTTTCGCCCGGGATGTGTTTGCC
>DAHVXO010000288.1 GCA_027356675.1 Symbiobacteriaceae bacterium
AGATCCATGCATCTCCCTCCAAGAGTTTCAAACCGTCTTCCCACAATGTGCTGCCCCGTTTCCAGAGCTTCGTAGCGGATGCTTCTGCGCCAGCATATCAGGGTTCCTGCAAGCCGACCAAAACCAGAAGTGCGGCAGCCACTTGGGCTACGCGACACTGACCGAAGAGAAACGAACTGTCCATTCGGATGCCCTCGATGAAGAACCGACCCAGGTTATAGAGCCTCAGGTACCCGAAGAAGACCGTACCACGAGAGGGATTGAGTGTCCATCGTGCCTACACCCACTCCCGATAAAGGAAGTAGGCGCCAAATACCACCATCGCCAAGCCAAAAAGCTTTTTCAGTCGTACGTCTCCCAGCTTTTGCGCGATCTTCGACCCCAACATGGCCGAGGGAATTACACCGATCGTCAGGAACAAGACCAGTTCCGGGTCCACGTGCCCCAACGCCCAATGGATGATCGTACCGGGAATCGACAGCACGACCACCACCACCAAGGAGGTAGCGATAGCCTCCATCATCGACATGTTCAAGAATGTGAGATACAGCGGAACGATGATGGGCCCACCGCCGTTCGCTAGGACGCCAGCAAAAAGCCCGGCTGGGAGCCCAATGAGGGTGGCAATGAAATCGGCCGATGTGGGGCGGATCGGGATCTCTTCCAGTGACGCGTCGCCGGCTGTCAGCGCAGACCGAATCCCGATGCCTACTAGGGTGATTGCAGTGAACACCATCAACCAGTGCGATGGGATGTACTTGGTCAGGTAGGAACCGACCAACACACCTGGGAGGGCTCCCAAGATGGTGAACAGGGCCGCCCGGAACTTCACCAAGCCTCGCCGGTAGTATCCAATGACCCCTGAAATGGCAGTGGGAATGGCCACGGGTAACGGAGTGCCCAGCGCGTGGAGCGGGCTGATATCCGTCAGGACTCGCAGGAGCGGGGTGCTCACAGTGCTGCCACCGAACCCGAACATCCCACCGAGCGTGCCGGACACGAGGCCAATGGCAAGACTGACCAGGAGGTAGTGAACCCACGTTGGCATATGCATCCCTCCTTCTATGCGAAGTCCGATGGGGGAGTCTGGCTGCGCCGGAGAGAGATTGCATACTGGTAGCGGTCTCGCGATAAACAATCGATGTAAACTCAACGGGAGTACTCATGTGGTCCCTGGTCACGCGGGTGATCGCCAGCCCGGGGCATGCCGGGCTCGGCCTACAGGTAACCAGCCAATTCTTCCGATTTGGCACAGCTTCCAACCACTGCTCGCCCTCGGCTGGGACACGCCCGGCTGCCTCAGAATCTTTTCTACCCCCAGGATGCCCACGAGCTCCATTGACAATGTGCCAGGGTCTTTGCGATCTTAGGCGGCGCCACAAGAGTACCGCGTCCCCGTTTCCGGTAGATACGCCCTTTCTTCACCAGTTCGTCAAGCGCCTGCCGTACAGTTGTGTACGGCTAATTCCGTACTCCTTGATGAGGTTGGATTCAGTCGGGATAGGCGATCCAGGGGTCCACTCTCCCGTTGCGATCTTGCGCTCAATCACCAGCCCTCCATAGGTCATGACAAAATATAGCATAACCTTAGGGTGCGAGAACCATCAAATATTGTTAAAGATGCTAACGATCTTGGAGTCCCGGTTTGTTCGGCTCTTGCGAGCAGTTCCCACTGGGGTGACAATTGAATCAGGGATCTCGACCCACGGAGAGGACGATGCGGCTTGCTTCTGCAATTCACTGGAGAAGTCATGATCTTGCTTGCCATCAGCATCGTGATCGCTGTGGCCGTGGCTGGAGTGCTCCACACCATCGTCGGTCAGGCGCAGGCGGTACGGAACGGTGGTTCCTGGCATTCTTCAGCATCGGATTTGGCCTGCTCACCATGGTCTGGTTCATGGACTTCAATAGGCCCTGGGCGGCGTTTGTGATCGTGCCGCTCATGATCGTGGGCGCAGGGGCAAGCATCGCTCTGATGCAGCGCCGCATCGCTGTGGAGGGAGAGCGTTCCTGAGTCCTGAGCATAAGTAAACCCGCCCAGCGGCTGCGCTGTTGGGCGGGTTTCCCGGCAGGGCGCTAACTGGCTGCCTCGCCCGTTCCGGTCTTCTTGGGGGCTTCGGAACCGGACGCGGGTGCAGCGCTCTGGTTGTCGGCGACCGGCTTGGCGGGGTCCTTTGCCTGCCCGGTCTTGGCTCCCTTGGTCTGCTGGGCCTTTCCCTTGCGTTCCTCGATCGGAGCAAACCGGGCCTTGGTGAACTGCAGGATCACGGCGTGGCCCAATCCCTCTACGAAGTCGGGCTTCATCGGAATGTAGGCGCGGTGGTTCACGGGAATCTCGAAGTGAAACAGGAGGAGCAACTTCTTTAGATCAACCCGAGGCTCTTCGCCCTTCCAGCGGCACGAAATGGTCGACGGTCCCCGCTCCAGAACCGGAATGGCGGCGATATCCGGCAGGGGCGTTATACCAGGCACCACTTCCGCGCCGTCCAGGCCTGCGAGCAGGAACCAGGCCGGCTTGGCGAATCCCTTGTCATTCTTTGCGGCCGTCTCAACCACTACGCGGACTCCAAGGGCTGTGGACTCGCCAACATAGCTCCGGTAGGAAAGGATCAACTCAGATTCCAACATGTTCTTGTTCCGGGGTACAACTACACTCAAATCAATCGGCTTGGCGATGCGGGGCTTGGGATTCTGGTTCGGGTCATTCGAACCGGCGTTCTTGGGCGCCATGAGCCTCACCTCATCTACTAGATTAATCTAACGGTACCATATAATGGGTGCAAAGGCCAATGTTTTTTCCTGTGGAGGGAATAATAGGACGGTCGAGTGGCTCCCTTGGATGACATACGATGGTCGACGATGACATCCGGTTCCTGCGAATCCCACTGGCTTGGGCATTTCGAAGTCGCGCGGTCTTCATCGTACTGAATGCATTTTCCGGACGTTCACATCACTTGCCGCACGATGAGATACGATGGTGCACGTTGTGGCATAAGGACGACCCAACGTCGATACGACTCAATCGCGGCCTCCCTACAAGGAGAGCAGGATCATGGGGGAATTCCCGCGGATCCCGCTAACCCCCGGAAGGTCCTCCGCCAATCACAAACAACGGCTCCCCACCCCTTGGGAAGCCGTTGCTGGTGATTCCCGAGCCTTACAACCCGCGCATGGCAGCGAAGACCGAGCTATCCAACCTCTCCTTGAGCCCTTTGTCGTAGCTCACGTCATACTGAGCCGGCGCGGTGATGCGGCCCCCCCAGAACGTGACGTCCCGGACCGCACGCAGGGCGACTTCGGCGCAACCGAGCTTCAATGAGATGCCATCGAGGTTCTCTGCGACTACCTGTGCATTGCCCTCCAAGGTGTAGCAGGCACCACCGACCATTACGGTCAGGAGCACCCGGTCATCCGCCCGGATGTTGTTCAGGATCCGACCCTTGGAATCGGCTACCAGGCGAACCCGCTTCTGGTCTGGTGCGAGCACCCACGTGATCAGGTTGTTGCTTGGCCACTTCGTCTCCGCATCGACGGTAGTGACGAGTACAAGCTGTGGGCCTTGCAGGTACTCTACCAGTTCCGCTGACAGTTCAACCGGGACTGCGTTCACGTTCGCCATGCCAATTCCTCCCCACCGTCTGAGTCGGCTCTTGCAGTCTAACATGCCGTTGCGGTATGTTTCACATGCGCGACAGGAGTCGCACGTACCCCTATAGAACAGTCGTACGAGAGAGGTGAAAGGATATGGAGCAGATCCTGCGCGTTGACATGAGCGTTCAGACCTACCGTTTCGAGCCACTCCCCGAGGCCTATCGATTCCTCGGCGGACGGGCACTGACGTCACGCTTGGTCTATGATGAGGTGGACCCCACCTGTGACCCCCTGGGACCCACCAACAAGCTCGTGCTGGCACCGGGGCTACTGTCCGGAACCGTCGTCTCCAGTTCGAGCAGGATCTCGGCAGGTGCCAAGAGCCCGCTTACGGGAGGCATCAAGGAATCCAACGCTGGCGGGAACACCGGCTGGCGCATGGCGCAGTATGGCATCCGGGCCTTGGTTCTTGAAGGTGCCGCTCCCGCCGGGACCTGGTTCACAGGCATCATCGATAAGAATGGTTTCCGGCTGGAGCCTACAGACGACCTTGTGGGCTTGGGGACCTTTGAGGCAGCCCAACGCCTGCAGGAGCGCTTCGGCAGGAAGGCGGCAATCGCCCTGATCGGCCCTTCCGGCGAACGCCTGATGAACGTCGCCGGTATCGCTAACACGGATCCCGAAGGCCGGCCGAGCCGGCTCTGCGCGCGCGGCGGCCTGGGTGCAGTCATGGGGTCAAAGGGTCTGAAGGCCCTGGTGGTCACGGACCCGGGGCCGAATGTCGGCCCGGACATTCTGGAGGTGCCCGCTTGGCGCGATCATTCCAAGGCGTACCTTAAGGACCTGCGTGAGAGCGCCGCGATCGACCGCTACCGGAACGTTGGCACGGCAGGGACGCTTGAGGTGGTCAACCGCCTGGGCGGCCTGCCCATCCGCAACTTCAGCCGGGGGCAGGATCCCGCGACCGAAGCGATTACCGGCCTGCACATGGTGGAGGTCATGAAGGAACGGGGCGGGCAGCCGTCGCACTCATGCATGACGGGATGCGCCATCCAGTGCTCCAACATGTGGGCAGACCCCCAGGGCCGTGAGGTGGCCTCGTCCATGGAGTTCGAGTCCAATACGCTCCTGGGTGCCAATCTTGAAATCTTCGACTTCGACGCGATCGCCCGCTTCACACACGAATGCAACGACCTCGGGATCGACACCATTGAGACGGGCGGTGCAATGGGGGTTGCCATGGCCGGCGGCGCCCTCCGCTTCGGGGATGTGGAAGGCGTTATGGACGCGTTCAGACAGATGCGCGACGGCAGCATGCTGGGGCGGCTAATCGGGGCGGGGGCGGCGACCGTGGGTCGCGTCCTCGGCGTGCGGGAGGTCGCCTCGGTCAAGGGACAGGTCATGGCTGCGTACGATCCACGCGTGATCAAGGGCAATGGCGTTACCTATGCCACCAGCCCAATGGGCGCCGACCATACCGCTGGCAACACGATCGGGGCCAAGGTAGACCACCTTGACCCGGCAGGCAAGGTGGCCCTCAGTCGCGATATCCAGATCGTTGCGACCGCCCTGGATTCCCTGGGGTTCTGCAACTTCGTGCGAGCGGTGTACGGCGTTACCGCCCCGAACATCCAGGGACTGTATGCCGCTCGCTTTGACGTGCCTGTCACCGAGGAGGAGATCCGGCGCATGGCGCTGGAGACCATCCGGAGCGAGGTCGCCTTCAATCGACAGGCAGGGTTGGGGCCGGCTACTGACCGCCTACCTGAGTGGATGCGCACCCAGGGGCTTGCACCACATGGCAGCGTCTTCGACGTGCCCAACGAGGAGTTAGACCGTATATGGACGGAGGCGTAACAGTCCAGTTGGAGGTCTACCTCCCGTTTCGCGGGCGGCGGACGTGGCGAGGAGAGGAGCACCTCCCAGCCGGCATGACAGCGGGTGGGCTGCCCGCACACCTTGGCCTGGGTGAACCGGACCTGGCGGTGCTGGTCAACGGCCGCCACGTACCGGATGAGACGGTACTGCAGCCCAATGACGACGTGGCTGTGTTGCGCCGTGCCGAGGGCGGATGCATAAACGGGATGTCGCGATGACTACCATAGTGTGCGAGTGGTCATGCAAGGGTTATTGAGATTGACTCTCAGTGATAGCCAATCTCATCCAGGAAAAGTCGGGAGGACCCTTGACGGGTGGGCTTTTCGGTGGGTATGCTAATAAACAGTTGAGATAGCCTCTGCCGAATCGCCTATGGTAACGAGTCCCACAGAGCATATGTCGGCCATGCGCTGACTGAAGTTTGCTCAACATTAAAGGAGGAAGTGCCCGTGGCAGTCAAGATCATCGACACCTGTATTTCCTGCGGAGCCTGTGAACCCGAGTGCCCGAACGAAGCCATTAGCGCCGGCGATTCCATTTATGTCATCGATGCCGACAAGTGCACCGAGTGCTACGGTTTCTATGGCGAGTCCCAGTGCATCTCCGTCTGCCCGGTCGAGTGCATCATCCCCGATGAGGACCATGTCGAGACCAACGATGAGTTGCTCGCCAAGATGAACCGGCTGCACCCCGGCGTCGAACCCAAGAACATGGACTCCTGGGTCAAGCCCGGCTAAGACCCGACATAAGTTGCCTTTTGAGACGGCCCATTTGGGCCGTCTCTGCGCGTGTCGGTAGGGTTAGCCGCTCACCCCGTCGAATCCCTCAGCCCGAGGTGAGGCGAACGTGGCACGTGAGCGACTCCCCGTTTCCATCATTACCGGGTTCCTGGGGGCGGGAAAGACCACCCTGCTTAACGCGATCCTGCGCGGGAACCATGGCCTGCGGGCCGGCGTGATCGTCAACGAGTTTGGCGAGGTGGGCATCGACGGGGACCTGGTCCTGCAATCCGACGACGAGCTGATCGAACTGAGCAACGGCTGCATCTGCTGTACGATCCGGACCGACCTGCTGGAGGCGGTCGGCCGTGTGCTGGCGCGCCGGCCCATGGTCGAGTATCTGCTCATTGAGACCACGGGTCTGGCCGATCCGGCCCCCATCGCCCAGACTTTCATGAGCCATGGCGTGATCGACGTCTGCCACCTGGATTCCATCATCACGGTGGTGGATGCCTACAACTTTGAGCGGAATCTGGAGGCCGACCCCGCCTCCCGCGCCCAGTTGGCGTTCGGCGACCTGCTTGTGTTGAATAAGACCGACCTGGTGGATGCGGCGAAGCTAGGCGAGGTGGAGGCGGCCATCCGGTCGTTCAACGCGGATGGCCGGATCATCCGCTGCCAGAACGCTCAGGTGGATCTCCATCTCATCTTAGGGGTCGGGGCCTTCGACCCGGACCGACTGCTTTCCGACGAACAACACCTCTGCGAGGACCCCGACTGCGACAATCTCGGGCATGAGCACCACCACCATGGCGGTGGGCATCTGGACGAAATCACGTCTGTTGCCTACCGGTCCTCCCGGCCGTTTGATGCGCAGCGGCTCAACGACTTTCTCTGCCGGCTGCCCACGAATATCTACCGGGGCAAGGGCATACTCAGA
>DAHVXO010000315.1 GCA_027356675.1 Symbiobacteriaceae bacterium
GAGAGGACAGGGGTCTAAAAAGAGACGGGATAGGAGCCTCAGGAACGTAAAGTCTTGAGGGAAACGAACGCCACGAGCGGTGTCTGTAGTCAAGTAAAAGTGCGGCGGCGCTCCCGGTCAACTTCATGTTGCGTGCAATGCGAAACGGCAAGCTAGCGAGGCTTGCCGTTGATTGTCTTTGTGTGTCATCCCCTGGTACAGGGGGCCGTCGACGTGCGAATTTCCAGGTGGGGCTGAATCCAATCCGTCACCGCTTCACTTTGGCCCGCCACCGCCTGTGCCAGCAGTGAAACCGCCCGTGTGCCGATTTCGTACATTGGCTGGGCCACTGTCGTGAGGGCGGGCCGGACGGCTGCCGCCAGCCAGATGTTGTCGAAGCCCACCACGGAAATATCCGACGGAACGTTGAGCCCCCGGTCGATAATGGCGTTCATGGCGCCAATGGCAAGCAGGTCGCAGGCAGCGACCACGGCCGAAGGGATCTCTTTGCCGTTGAGAATGCGGCTCATGGTCAAGTAGCCGGTTTCGAGGCGGTAGTCTGTCCCCTCGGCCACCAGGGCCGCTGAGAGCTGGAGGCCGCGGCTATGAGCACCGTCCCGGTATCCTTTCCAGCGCTCCAGCCCGGCGATGCTGTCGGACTGCGGGCCGTTGATCACGGCAATGCGCCTGTGCCCCAGGTCTGCCAGGTGCTCCATGGCCATTCGGGCGCCCTTGTGGCTGTCCACGAGCACACCGGGGAAAGTCCCTTCCAGGTCACAGGTGGCGGCGAGGACGACTGGGCGGCGTAGCTGCAGAAAGATTTCGCGATGGGCAGGGGTGACGACACCGCTGGTGTAAATCACCCCGTCTACCTGCTTCTCCCGCAACAGGGCCAGTCCTTCGGCTTCCTTGTTGAAGCTGAGGTCGGAGTTAACCAGGAGTAGGTTGAACCCGTGGGCGGCGGCTACATCGCCCATGCCACGGAGCACTTCGGCGTAGAATGGATTGGCTACGTTGGGAAGGACAACGCCCATGGTCCCGGATCGCTTTTGGACCAGGCCGCGGGCCAGAGCATTGGGCTTATAACCCAGTTCGGCAATGGCCACTTGAATTCGCCGGCGCGTCTCATCCGCAACGGGGCCTTGTCGAGTCAGCACCCGAGACACAGTCGAAGTCGACGTTCCAGCGTGTTTGGCTACGTCTCGAATGGTTGGTTGCACAGCTTCACCTCTACTCACATATTCGCAGGTGGGCTGGGCAAGCACCTGCCGCCGGCTCGTCCCACCGGTGAAAGGACCAGCCCTGGGCCCGTTCCAGAATAAGGCGAGCCAGCTCTTCATGGCTAAATGCCTGGGGGAAGTTCCCCCACTGGGCGTGGGTCCGTCCGTCAAAGTGCTCTGCCATTAATGTGAGGTCGGTGGCGCAGTCCAGGCAGGTTTGCAACAGTCGGTCGCAATCTGCGGTGCGTCCCGCCATCAGGTAGTAACGCGCCAGCCAGAGCGTCGGCAAGTAAAAGGGTACGGCAGCATAGTCATAGCGGCAAATGCCGCCGTACAGCGTCAAACCGCCCTGGCTCTGCTCCTGCTCCATCAATGAAACGGTGGAGCGGACCCGGGGATGGTCGGGTGGCAGCAACCCGTAGAAAACCAGGGCCAGTACGGAGATGTCTACACATGGGGCCGGAGTACCTTCGCCGTAGTGGCGCAGGTAAGCCTGGCGGGCCGGGTTCCAACCCTTGTCCACAACTTCGGCGCTGATCTGCGCAGCAGAGGCCCGCCACTGGGCCGCCTGCCCGCTGTGACCGAGGACATCGGCAATCCGTGCGCCTGCTTCCAGAGTGGCATAACACAGGGCCTTGCCGTGGACCCAGTGTCCCTGGTACTGTCGCAATTCCCAGATTCCGCTTTCAAACCTATGCCAGTTGGCTGTTGTCCAGGAGCACGCCTTGTAAACGCCTTGCCAGTGGCGTTCCAGCGCCTCGCGATTACCGCCCGCTCGATAGTGGAACCAGAGCCCGTGAACGATGTTCCCTTCGTTGTCCAGTTGGAGCTGCCCCGAAGCAGCATTGCCGAAGCGAATGGGCACTTCGCCGCCTGGTCCCTGCAAATCAGTGGCCACGAACTCCGCGGGGTCGGAACCGTCCACTGTGTAGAGGGGCTGGCGCCAATGTCCGTCGGACTCCTGCAGGCTGAACGCAAAGTCGTAAAAGCGCCGCGCTTCTTCGTGGAGGCCGGCTGCGTCGAAAGACATGGCCGTGTAATAGCCGTCTCGAAGCCACACATAGCGGTAGTCCCAGTTGTCGCCTCCGCCGGGGACAGCTGGAAAGGAGGCCGTGGGAGCTGCCAGAAGGGCACCGGTCGGGGCGTAGCTGAGCAGCTTCATCACAACGAGGCTGCGTCGGTAAGCTTCCAGCCACTGGCTGGGGACCGGACCGGCGGGGGTTTGAGCTGTACTGATCCACTCGGACCAAAACAGTTCGACGGCCGCTGCAGTGGCCGTTGCCGCCGCGGCAAGGCCGGCACGAGCATCATTTTCATTGTCGCCGTACCCGAAATGCAGGCGTACCGCGCGGGTCTCGCCAGCGGAAACTACCCCGAGATCCACACCATTCGAACTCATTGCAGGGCTGGCACTCAGTAGGAGGACCCCGCCAGGCACATGAACGGTGGTGGCGCCGGGTTCAGTCCGAACTTCCGCCGGAAACTGCGCCGAACGAATGGGTTCCACGATCGGCCGGAGACGGGCTGCGGCATCCACGCCGGTCACGTTCTGGACCCGCAGCTCCCGCACCATGCAGCGCTGGCCCCAGACCATGTAATCGACCGCTTCCACCCGCCAGCCCCCGCCGGAGACGATGGTCTGCAGAACGGCCGAGTCGCCGCGATACGCTTGCTGTTCTGGCTCGAGGCGGACGGGTTGACCCACACCGTCCTCCAGGCAAAGCGAGAGTTGACCGCCGCGCACTGGGTCCAGGGCGCTGGCAAAGAGCGGGGAGCCATCGAATCGCGGAATGCAGAGCCAGCCGATGGCCAGGTCGGGCCCGATCAACGCCGCAGTTTCGCCAGCGCCGATAAGTCCCAGATAACTGTTTGTGTTCACGAATCGGTCCTCCCGTTGTTACACAAGATCAGTTCAGCTTTGTCTAAGCAAAAGGGGGCCGTCGGGCTACCCCGCGGCCCCCGTGTCAGGCGCCTATTTCTTTTTCGCCGCAGCGATGACGGCAGCGTACTTGTCCAGGGTGGACTTTACGTCCTTACCTTCCACAACGGATTCACGGAATGCGTCGTTGAGTGCCTTCTCTACATCGGCCCAGTAGGTGACGTTCGGACGGGGCTCCGTGGTGAGCATAGCGGCGTTGATGGCTTCGAAGTATGGCTTCTGCCACTCGGCCACTTTACCCAGGGCGTCTGTCCGGGAGGCGGGCCAGGCCAGCTTACTGACCAGGACCTCCTGCGTCTCCTTGGACATGAGGTACTCCATGAGCTTGATTGCCTGGTCCTTGTTGGGGGCGCCCGCCGGGATACCCAGCACTTCCCCGCCGAGAACCTTGCTGGATTTGACTGGGCCCTTCCAGCCGCCATATGCCTTGATCTCTTTCTTGCCGCCCTCCTGCACAATGACGTTTACGCCAAAGGGCCAGTTGGCAGCCAGGTAGAAAGCATCGGTAGCCAGGAACTTGTTGGTGGTGTTCCAGTCCGCCTTCTTGGCGTCGGGGCCGAGGAACGGGTAGAGCTCCTTCATGAATGTGAACGCCCTGTTGCTGCCAGCGTCGTTCAGCACCATGGGGTCACCGCCGGCCTGCCGGATGAATTCGAACAGCTGCACGGTGGTGTTGCCGTCCAGGGTCAGCTTCAGGCCGACCTTGCCGATGCCTTCCTTCTCCTTCAGAGTCTTGGCCACGGTGAGCAGCTGCTCCCAGGTAGTGGGGGGCTGCAGCCCGTACTTGGCGAACGCTTTTTCGTTGAAGAAATTAATCTCTACGTTTGGCCGATACGGCATGAAATAAAGCTTGCCGTTGAACTCGCCCACCGGGAGCAATGCCGGGATAATGGCGCTGGGGATTTTGCTCCGATAGGCGGAGAGATCCTCCATGAGGCCCTTATCCACGAGCGGAGCCAGTTGCATGTTGTCCTGGGCGACCAGATCGATCTCCATTTTGCCGGCAGACTTCATGGCTTCAAGCTTCTTGATCAGGTCGGCGGATTCGACCTGATACGCCTCGATTTTGACATTGTTGGTCTTTTCGAAAGCCGGGAAAATGTCCTCGCGCATAACCTTCCATTCAGCTTCACCAAGGCCCATAACCACCTTGATGACTTTGGGCTCTTGCTTTGCCGTCGGAGTTGCGGGTGCTTCCGCCGTCTTGGCCCCTCCGGTGCAGGCCGTCAGCAGGGACGATGTCAGGACCACGACTGCAATCAGGGCAAAAAACCTCTTACGCATAGTCATGCCGCGATTCCTCCTCCATGTGTCTCATTAGCCCTTTAAAGAACCGGACAGGTAGCCGGCCCTCAGGTACCGCTGCAGCAGGAACGTGACCCCCATGACGGGCAGGGTCAGCAAACCAGAGTACGCCGCGGCTTGAAACCAGTTGCCGCGCTGGACGTAGTAGAACGTCTGCAGGGGCAGGGTGTTCTTGGAAAGCGTCAAGTACAAGGCGAAAGTAAATTCATTCCAGGAGTCCAGCCAGACCAACATTGCGGCCACCGCCAGCCCTGGTGCAGCCAGGGGCACTACAATGCGCAAGAGGGTCTGCAGCCGGTCAGCACCGTCGACCCAGGCTGCTTTCTCCAGATCGACCGGGATGGTTTCAAATGTGCCGACCAGGACCCATGCGATGAACGGCAGCACTTTAGTCAGGTGTGCCAGAATCAACCCGAGTTGAGTGTCCAACAGGTTCCACTTGATGAACGTTACGGCGATAGGCAATGCCACACCCACGTCCGGAAACATGCGAGTGAAAAAGAGTCCCAGTACGATACCGTACTTGACGCCGACAGGTAGCCGCGAGATCACGTACGCGCCCGGCGCCGTGAAAACTAGTGCCACTACCGTAGTGAGCGTTGCCACCGACAGACTCTTGACCAGGGGGGCAAGCAGATTGCCGGAGATCAGGACATTTCTCCAGTGCTTGAACGTGAACTCGCGAAACCAGAATGAGGGGTGGGCCGTGAGGACTTCGCCAGGTGAACTGAAGGAGACCTTGAACATCAGGTAGACCGGAAACAGGAAGAAAATCGCTGCCAGTACCAGCAAGGGAATCGCATAGGGAGAGAGGGCACGGCTCGTCACTTTCATACCGGCTTCCTCCATTCGCGTTCCACCAGGAGCAGGTAGAGCAGGACAAAGACCAGTATAATGCCCAGCAGGAACGTGGCAGCGGCGCCTGATGTATGTATATTTTGGTATTGGTTATATTCTGTGTAGGCGAATGTGGCCAACACCGGATTGACGCGACCGGCGAGAATCAAAGGGAGTTCAAAGATTCGGAAGGCGTCCACGCCGCGAATAATGACCGTCATGGTAATGGCAGGGCGCAGGAGCGGCAGCGTGATGCGCCAGAACGCCCGCCAACCGGTTGCCCCATCTACCGCAGCCGCTTCGTACAGCTCTTCGGGAATACTTTCAAGTCCTGCCAGCATGAGAAGGACCACCATGGGAGTGACTTTCCACATGTCGGCAAAGACAATCATGAGGATGGTGCGCGCGCCACCGGCCGCCCAGTCGATGGGGAGTTGGATCAAACCGAGTCGGAACAGAAACTCATTCAAGTAGCCACTGGAGTCGAAGATATACATTAACGTGACGCCGGAAACAATCGTGGGGACGCCGATGGGCACCAGCAGCAGCGACCGAAAGAATCCGCGCAGCTTGAACGTGCGGGTCAGTATGAGAGCCAAACCAAGTCCGGTTACCATTTGAAAGCTAAGGCCTACCGCCGTCAGCACTACCGTATTGCGCAGCGCAGCGTGGAACTGTGTGTTGGCGAACAACTGGAAGTAGTTGTCGAGGGTGAAGCCGCCGGCTTTGGTGGTGAAACCGAAAGTGATGGAGTGCAGAATCGGAATGAGCGTGAACCCGAATATGAACCCGATCAGGGGGAGGAGAAGCATCACTTCCAGCCTGTAGCGTCGCAACCATACTGCCATATCGTTCACCCGTCTCTTGTTATCTGACAAACGGGAACGTTACCAGCGAGTGCTGAAAAACACACCCGTTTCTCGGCGGAAACGGGTGGTGGGAACGTTGCCACAAAGTGATCATACCACTGCCGCCACGACGCTGTCCATATGTGGGTACGAAATTTCCGCGCTTACGGTAATGTTCCCAGCCTACAGGCGGGACCAATGGGGCCGGACCCATGCCTCCTATAGAGCCACCACGTTCAGTCGGCCTGAGCGCACAGTAGGCGTGATGCCTTCCCGGGTCACATCGAGGTCTACTACGGCGTCGCCCACCCGCAGGCCGCGCACGTGAATGCGACCGATGTCGTCCGGAAGCTGCGGTTGCAGCCGCAGTGTGGCGTGCGGCGCGTCTGCCTCCAGGCCGAGAATGGCCTGAATGAGCATGAAAGGGGTTGCCGCGGCCCAGGCCTGGGGTGAGCAGGCCACCGGGTATTTTACGGGCTCTCCTTCGCTGGCTGGGTGGCCGCACATGAGCTCAGGCAGTCGGTTGTACGGGAAGTGGTTGGCAGCACGGAAAAGCGCTGCGGCCAACAGCGCTGCGTGATTGCCCAGACCAGCCCGTTTTAGGCCCAACGCGATAATGGCGTTGTCGTGGGGCCAAACGGAACCATTGTGGTAGCTCATGGGGTTGTACGTGGTCTCGTGTTCGTCCAACGTGCGCACGCCCCAGCCGGAGAAGAGCCCGTCGCCCATGAGAACGTCGGCCACGGCAGCCCGCCGCTCGGGCGGGACAATTCGCGACCAGAGAGAGTGGCCCGGGTTGGAGGACACGGTACCCACCTGGCGCTTCGCCCCGTCGAGCGCGATGGCATAGAACTGCCGATCTGACATCCAAAAAGCCTGGTCAAATTTCTCCTGGAGCGAGTTGGCTTTGGCCGCCAACTCCGCGGCCAGGGTCTTCAGTTCGGCGCCATGGCCCGCTTCTGCCAGATCCCGCAACAGGGGGACTAACCCATAGTACGCATCGTACACATATCCCTGGGCTTCCGCAACCGCTACGGGCGAGTCTGCCAGGGCGCCGTTGCGATGGGCCATGGAATCGCGCGAATCCTTCCACGATTGGACCGCCAGTCCATCTTCATCGCTCCGGTATTCAATTAAGCCGTCGCCGTCTCTGTCGCCGTAAGTGTGGATCCAGGTGAGGGCAGCTTTGATGTGCGGCAATAGCGAGGCTGCGAACGACAGATCGCCAGTCCAGCGGTAGGTCTCTCCCAGAAGCACCAGGAAGAGAGGCGTGGCGTCGACGCTGCCGTAGTAGCGCAGGAACGGAACTTCACCGCGAATCGCCATTTCCCCGGAACGCATTTCGTGCAGAATTTTACCGGGTTCCTCCTGCCGGGCGGAGTTCAGTTCCTGCCCTTGGAGGGTGGCCAGGGTTCGGAGTGTGCCCACCGCAAGCGAAGGGTTGACCGGCAAGGCCTGTATGGCGGTAATCAGGCTGTCCCGGCCGAAGGGAACAGCAAACCAGGGAATGCCCGCTACCGGGAACGGACCGCTGCCAATGTCCGCGAGCAAGGCCCGCAAGTCCAGTCGGCTCCGGTCGAGGGTACGGTTGACCAGCAAGTTGTCAGTTTCTACAATTGTGGTCTCCTGTTGCCAATCGACGTAGGAGCGCTTTACTTGCTCCAGAGCCTCGTTGAAATGAGTGACTGTGGGGAAGCCGCCCATCTGGTCAGGGGCCACAGACAGGGCCACGGTGGCGGTTTCTCTGGGCGCCAGGGATAGGCACCAGGCAGAGCGCTGACCGTCCAGGAATGTGGGAGCAGGCTCGGCTATAACGAGGGTACGGCGCACGAGCTCATCGAGTCCCCGATACGCCAGTACCACCCGGCTCTGGTCCACTTCTGGGGGGAGCACCGTCCCCCGGGCAGCGCGGATGGCCCCCCGCACTTCGAACAGGTCCCAAAAGTCAGCGGCAAAGTGCAGTTCCGCCGTCGCTGTGGCGGGCTGCAGGCCATAGTTAATCAAGTGTACCTGCTCATACAGGACACCATCGGCAATGACCCGACGGCGCTCCACCCCGATGGTGCCCGGGCGCCCCTGGTCATACTCGATTTGGGCCGCGCGTTGGGACTGATAGAAAAAGCTCATTTGAAAGTTCGCGGCGGCGGAGGCGGAAAGCAGGTCAGGGCGATATCCCTCGACCGTGAGCTCCAGGCGGCTCAAATAGCGGGTATCCTTGTTGTAGAGGCCATGGACAGCTCCATGGCCGGCGATGTCACCATTCTCACCAGCTACTAGAAACAAGGAGCCTTCTTTCATTACAAGATCAGACATGACACAGACTCCTTCAGTGGTTGACTGCGATCAGCGCCGGGCCCCGCAAGAGGCTTGCACTACCAACGCTGAGGCCAGCAGCACGTGGTTCCCGGGAGGCTCTCCGTTCAGGCGGGCTGGCATACTCTGCCACCGGCTACTTGATGGTTCTGTGCAGCCAAGATTAAGTCTTAGTTCTGTTAGTAGTACATCGGATAGTAGACGGGTGTGCATGAAATGAATCTGAAGTTAATCCAAAAGTTTGGGTGAAAAGAGAGTTCGCCCCTCTGTGGCACTGGCAAACCGATACCCAATACCGCGGACAGTGATGATGTGCCGCGGATTTGCGGGATCGGTTTCGATCTTCCGCCGGAGGGATCGAATGTGGACATCGAGCACATTGCTGATGCCCTCATGGTCTACTCCCCAGACCTCACTCAGTATGTCATCCCGTGTTACGGTCTCACCCATCCGCCTGGCCATTGCACCAAGAAGGGCAACCTCCTTGCGAGTAAGCGGAAGGAGGCGTTCACCCTGATAGACCTCCCCGACGCGCAAGTCGATCCGGAAATCACCCGCCGTCAACTCATTCGGTGGGGCGGAGCGAAAGCGACGGAGGACGCCCTTTACTCGTAGAAGCAATTCCGTTGCGGTGAATGGCCTAACCAGAAAGTCCTGCACCTGTTCTGCCAGCAAGGGACCCATGGTCTGAAGGTGAGCTTCATCCACCAGGGCCAGAACCGGAGCGCGGCAATGATCCTGCAGCCTTTCCGCCGCCTGCCCCAGGGCGAGGAGGGTAGCTGAATCCATCAAGACGAGGTTCAGCCTGACGGGAGGATCCTTGATGAGATCCCGGGCCTGACGAAATACCATCACGTCACAAAGACCTGAAAGGACGTCCAGAGCCTCCTGGTGCATCGTCCGGTCCTGGACGATCACGGCAACCTGCCGCAAACACGCTTCCTGACCCAAATACGGCAACGCCTCTGCCGCCTCTGACGGCATCCCGTAGTTCACTTTTATTCTTTCCTTTCCTTGGAGCTGCAGCGGGGACAGTACCCGGTGAACTGAATGTGGTGGTCATGAATCTTGAAACCAGTCTGATTTCTTACTTCGGACCACTGGCTGGCGGATAAAGCAATCTCTACCTCCACCAGTGCGCCGCACTCCAGGCAAAGGGCGTGGTGGTGCGCCTCCACGCGCCCGTCGTACCGGCTGGCGTCATCGCCAAACTTGAGTTCATGGACCAACCCCATATTCACCAGGGCCCGGAGCGCACTGTAAACGGTACCGTATGCAATGCCTGGATGAACGGCCTGTACACGTCGGAAGATCTCTGTAGCCGCGGGGTGGTCGTGAGACTGGCGGACGACCTCAAGGACCGCAAGCCGCTGAGGGGTGAGACGTAACGTCTGTTTTTGCATGCCGATTCCTCCGCGTTAAAACTTAGTCTTAGTTTATCTTGATCAATGGCTTGTGTCTAGCTAAAAACTAAGACTTAGTCTTAATATGATTGTAGTATACCTGGCCCCACCGGGGCTTTCATGAACTCCGGCTGAAGATTTGCATGAAATTC